>JBBJOD010000295.1:0-6621 GCA_037721715.1 Chitinophagaceae bacterium
ACGAATTGTTTTCCCGGCTGCATCAATGAACTTGTAATGCGCCTGGTATAAAGTTGCTGAAGGATGCTTTACGATCAGCTCGTTCATCTCGTGCAGGTAATTCTTATGCAGGAGGTCATCATGACCGATCATTGTCATAAACTCGTTCCGCGGAACGGTCACAATCCTGCTCCAGTTCTCTTCAATGGTCAATGAATGTTGCGAAGGAAAAATGGTGATTCTGTCTGATGCTAACGTCTTCATCCATTCGAGGCTTCCGTCTGTACTGCAGTTGTCAAGGACTAACAGGTTAAATTCAGGGTAAGACTGTGTGAGAATAGCCTCCACGCACTCTTTCACATACTCGCCACCGTTACGCACCGGTAGTATGATGCTGAATTTATTCATTTACTCCCCAGGCTTTAAAAGTTAATCGGCGCTTTTCACTTTCATTGGCTACTTCATAGATCGTCGTTTGATTATCTGAAACAAGCAGGTTTTCCTGCTTACCCCTCCAGAAAGTCTTGCTGCGGTACCATTCCGACATTGAATACAACATACCATCCCTGTCTATGACATGTATAGACATATTTTTTTTCAATAGCTGCTGCGTAAAACCGTTCCTTCCGCTTTCAAATAAGTAAGCCTGAAATTTGTTCACGGGTTTGGTAAACCTGACAGACAAAAATAGTTGTCGATTTATCAAGAAAGCGGTGGTTCGTACATGAGGGTTTGGGAAGGGTTTAAAAAGAACTCGGTAAAGTAAAATCGTTTTGATAAGTAGCTTGTATTTCTTAAAATTAGTTTCTAAAGACTTCCCTTTACTCCAGGTCCATGAATTCTCATATAGCATCGAACTGTAATAACTCTGGTTAGAACCTGTGGCACAAACCACTCCTTTTTTGGAAGTAACAGTAGCCTGCATATATTTTGACAGCCAGTTCTCGGCCAGCAGTTGCGAAAAACTGTTCAGGAATAAAACGAATTCTTCTGATAGTTGGGGGGCGAGCCAAAAATAGGCCTCCAGGTCTTGCCCCTCCTTTTTGTAATAACTTGTGTAAACAAGGCCTTCCCTGTCTGCAAGTTCGTGGTAAGGCATAGTGGCATCCTGGTTTACAACGCCGTTAAACAATAATACAAGCTGATGCTGGTAGTCGCTTGGATACTTTTTATAAGAGGCGATAAATCGCTCAAAAATCGAGAGACCATAAGGTATCCAGATTAAATGTACTACAGCAACCTTATTGATATTTATGTCCGCTGGCATCTCCAAGTTTTACTTTCAGGCCTTCGATGACTGGTAATTCCTGTATATTTGTTCAGTTGATCCCGCATAGATACGCCGGCTTCTTTACACTATCGCAATATTATCTTTTTTCAATGAATATTAAAACTTTTCTGGTTCACATAAAGAAACGTTTAATTATAACCTGGGAGCTTTGGTTTACGAACAAATACTTTATTCACTTTTACACAAAAACTTTTGCCCAGGCAGGCGAAGACCTGATCATACATTATCTTTTTACAGAACTTGGAATTAAAAAGCCTAACTACCTGGATATTGGAGCCAACTACCCGGTTGCTTATAACAATACTTACTATCTGTATCACCGGGGATCGAGGGGTGTATGTGTGGAACCTGACCCATCTTTAATACCTGCTTTGGAAACATACAGGAGAAATGACGTTGTATTGAATGTTGGAGTGGGAATAACCAATGAATCAAGCGCAGACTTCTATGTCTTCCAGGTCAACGCATTGAATACATTTAGCAAAGAGGAAGCTGAATACCGGGAAAGCTTCGGAACGTATAAAGTTCAAAAAGTAATTCAAATACCCCTGGTAAATATTAATGATCTAATAAAGACACATTTTACTACCAAATTAAACTTGTTATCAATTGATGTGGAAGGGTTAGACCTGGCGATATTAGAGTCTCTTGACTACGAGCTCTACCGGCCGGATGTTATCTGCGTTGAAACAATTACCTACGATGAAGGTAAGTCTGCAAAAAAAATACAAGAGATACTAGACTTTGTGCGTTCGAAGCAGTACGTTATCTATGCCGATACTCATATTAATACTATTTTTGTCTCTGAACACCATTATCCTCATTTAAAGTAACATCCGGTACTGCACTAAGGCGCAGTTAGATTATAATAAGTCTTCGGGTATAGCATTCAGTTACCCGTTATGCCGAAACACTGGCAGCAGTATTGATCTTTCAGGATAAGTTAACCGAAATGCGAAAGAAAATCTATATTCTCTACCCGGACGATCACCTCTCCTACTCACCTTCCGTTCTAAATTTATATGACGAACTATCCAGGTATTTTGATGTGACTATCTTTTCAAATGAACCCAATATTGATTTCAATTATCAAAAACCTGCAGATAGAAATGTTTATTACCTGAGAAAACCGGGAACCTTCAAAAGATTAATCTTCGCGACCCTTTATCTTCTTACAACCAACTTCTTGGGCTGGCCAAAAATGGGGATGTTCCGGTTTAAAAGGCAAATGAATGTTTTATTTTTGCTCAAAACGCTTCCTGTGCCGGATGCTGTAATCGGAGTAGATCTGATGAGCGTTTGGACGGCTCAAAAATTGCCAGCACCTGTCCACCTGCTCTCTCTTGAAATAAATGAGAACGATATTTTCAAAAAGACATTAAAAAAGAAGCTTACATCTGTTCTAATTCAGAGTGAGGAAAGATACCGGTACTATTTTCCTGAAAGAGGAGTAAAAGTGTTTTATGTGCAGAATGCTCCTGTATATCGAGAATCAAATAGTTTTTATGACCGAAAAGGACTGATTTATAATGGAACGGCAGCAATCGAATTCGGTGTATTCTACTGTATCGACTTTGTGTTGAAGTATAAAAAATACTTTTTACAAATGAAAGGGGCGGTTCCACAAAAAATAAAAGCTGAATTAGAACTCAGATATAAAATGTTGTTACAGCAAGGCTGCATTGCTATTGACAACACCTATATTGAGACGAAAGACCTAACTGACTATTTAGCGCATTTTAGAATCGGATTTTGTTTCTATGATACCTCCATTGAAAAAATCAACACATTCAATTATCTTACTGCCCCCTCTGGTAAGTTGTTTGCTTACCTGGCCGCCGGTACTCCTGTAATAGTAAATGATATTCGTGGCTTAAACGTAGTCAATGAGTTCAAATGTGGTGTTATGATCAAGGAGATGGATCCGGAAACTATTTATGCTGCTGTCACGGAAATTGAAACTCATTACGAAACGTATTCGGCCAATTGTATCCTTGCAGCAAAGCATTATAGTTTTGATAAAAACATAGCTCCATTTATAGACTTCCTGCAATCTTCCTAACGATATTGCTTTTTGCCCCAGCCATCTGCTGATCATTGCAACCTGAACCATTAACATCTAACACCCTCGTGCCGGCTCTGATACTATTGTTTGTAACTTTTTTGTATTTGCCCAAAAAGACATCGGCTCGTAATCAGGATACGGGTAATGGCCAAGATTCAGGTGTATTGATTTTCGGGTTGATTCCAGGTAACCCTGCACAAACTGCCTTATAGTAACCGGTTGTCCGCTTGCGCAGTTAATGATGCCGGTCACTTTCTCTTGTAAAGCGATCTTTACTATGTTTCTTGCAACTTCCTCAACAGGCAGGTAGTCACGCACCTGCTCACCTCCGCTCATATTGAAAACGAATTGACCCTCGTCGAGTGCTTTATCCAGTTGAGAAAGTAAAGAATTCGTGCTTTGACCCTTACCAAACATGTAAAAAAGGCGTACCCACTTCAAAGAAAATCCTTCTGAGAACTGAAGTTCTGTTAAAGCGATTCGTAAACGATCTTTTGCAATAGCATACGGGTTAGTAGGACTAACAACAAAATCTTCTTTCAATTCTCCCTCCCGCATGCCATACTCAAAGCAGGTACCCGTTATTGTTATGTCCTTAAGTCCGCCCATCAGGAGGTTTTGTAAAAATGCGAGATGACGGGGAAGGTTAACCGATATATGGAAGTCTGCCTTATAATTTGGCAACCCTTCCCAGGCCAGGTGAATCATTCGATCCGGGGAGCCAAAAATAGAATAATAGTCTGAAAAAGGGTCCAGATCGGCAAAGTCAAAAGGTATATAGGTTACCTGGCTGTACCAGGGTTGCTGCCGTGCCTTTTGCTCATCAACAGAAGAAGCAATTACATGACAACCCCTTTCTAATAAGGCAGGTATTACATAGCAGCCAATGAAACCTGTTGCACCGGTTACAAGGATGGTTTTCATCACAATAATTGCAGTGTGGGTATAGGAATCACAAAGGAAGCGCCCCATTCTTTAATATAAGCAAGCTGCCTGGTAATTTCCAATGTCAGGTTCCATGGCAAAATAAGTACATAGTCTGGACGATTTTCAATTAAATGAGCCTCATCTACCACCGGAATGTGACTGGCAGGCATCCATTTATTTTGCTTGTGCGGATTGGCATCTACCACGTAATCTACCAGGTCATTCTTCACACCGCAATAGTTAAGTAATGTATTTCCTTTGGCGGCAGCTCCATACCCGGCCACTTTTTTGCCGGCACGTTTTTGTTCAATTAAGAAACTGAGCAGGTTCCACTTTACGGCAAGCGCTTTTTGCTGGAAGTTCTCATAGTATCCCAAGGTTGTCATTCCTTTGGCTGCTTCTTTCATAAGCAACGCATTTACATTACCAGATACCGGTTTACTGTTGTCGCCAGAATGACGGGCAAAAATGCGCAGGGAACCACCATGAGTAGATAGCTCTTCCACGTCAAACAATGTTAAACCCTGTGATTCGAATATTTTTTTAACGGTATAACAAGACAGGTAAGAAAAATGCTCATGGTAGATGGTATCAAACTGGTTATTGTCTACCAATTGCATCAGGTGAGGAAATTCCATCGTGATAACGCCTGTGTCTTTCAAGGCAATTTTCATTCCAGCGACAAAGTCTATTATATCAGGCACATGGGCCAATACGTTGTTTCCAAGCAACAAGTCAGCCTTCCTGTTCTGTGAAGCAAGTTCCTGCGCCAGCCTGACTCCGAAAAAATCAACAATAGTTTCGATCCCTTTTTTCGAAGCTACCAGCGCGGTATTTGCCGCGGGTTCAATACCCAATACCGGTACGTTCTTCTCCCGAAAATACTGTAACAGGTAACCATCATTGGAGGCAAGCTCCACTACTTGTGAATGAGCTGCCAGGCCAAACCTGTGAACCATGGCTTCGGTGTAATTTCGGGCGTGTTCCAGCCATGTCCTGGAATAGGACGAAAAATAAACATATTCATTATCAAAAATAGCGTCTGACTTTTTATATTCATCCACCTGTACGAGGAAGCAATTGCTACAGGTATATACTTTAAGCGGGTAAAATACCTCGGGCTCATTTAATTGTTGCTCATTCAGGAACGAATTGGAGGCAGGGGAATTTACCAGGTCTAAAAAAGTGTGTACCAACGTGTTTTTGCAAAATCTGCATTGCATAATTATATTCCTTTAAATTGACTGTCAATGTAAACGTAATGAGCGTCCTTTTCAGAAAGAGTTTTTACTGGCAGCGGCCATTGAATATTTAACACAGGATCATTGAAAAGAATTCCTGATTCAGCTTGCGGCGTATATACTTCAGAGTGATGATAGATCAACTGGCAGTTTTCCGTTAAAGCCTGGAAACCGTGTGCAAAACCTTCTGGGATGTACATCATGTCTTGATTGATTTCAGACAATTCAGCGCCGTACCACTTTAAGAAGGTGGCAGATTCTTTTCTAAGATCAACGATTACATCAAATACCGCCCCTGCGATACAGCGCACCAACTTGATCTCGCTAAAAGGAGCACGCTGGAAGTGCATTCCCCGTAATGTTCCTTTCTGATAGGTCATCGAATGGTTCAACTGCAACCACTCTTTCTGGTGTCCTATTTGTTTGAATTCATCTTTGGAAAAAAAGCGTGCAAACCAACCCCTGTTATCATTAAAAGGTTCCAAACCGATCAGGTAGCTTCCAGCCAGTATGGTAGGTGTAAATATCATATTGATAGATACTGGTTAATTTGATGTAAGGTGTAATCAAGTTGTTGCGACAAAGGTTTTTTGTACCAGTTTATCGTCCATTCAATAGCTTTTACTGCGTTCATTTTAGGATACCAGCCCAGATCATTCATTGCCCGGTTTATATCAAGTTTTAAAATACCGGCTTCATGTAACTGGCCTGGCATAGAAACATCTATCCATGCGCCGTCACCCCAGGCAGCAATTGCCGTATCAGCCAATTGTTGAACGGTAAGGTGATCACCAGGCAAAGGACCAAAATTATATGCCCGGGAAAAAGCCATGGGATTTGCCTGCAAAGAGGCTGCAAGTAACAGGTAACCGGTTAATGGTTCAAGAACGTGCTGCCAGGGACGAATAGAGCAAGGATTTCGTACTTCGATAGCAGATCGTTCGCTTAAGGACTGAATAATGTCAGGTATAAGACGATCTTTATTCCAGTCTCCTCCACCAATTACATTCCCGGCACGTGCCGTAGCGATCGTTTTTTGATGGGAAGCAATTGCATCAATGTTAAAAAATGAACTCCTGAAAGAATTGACCACCAGTTCTGTGCAGGCTTTACTGGCG
>JBBJOD010000296.1:0-6541 GCA_037721715.1 Chitinophagaceae bacterium
GTTGATCGTATAATGCAAGATTTTTATCCAGTTCTTTGTCCTGAACAAAACCAAGAATCACTGCCCCTATCACGCCTACGCCCATCATGCCAACTGCACCTGTAAAGTTGATGGCCAATGCACCGCCTTTGGGAAACTGTTCCGATACAACTCCCAGCATTGTAGGCCAGAAAAATGTTTTCCCAAGTGCATATACAGTTGCGGCAATAACGATAGCGAAACCCGTAGAATAGGAAAGAAAAACAAGTCCTATTGCTGCAATCGTTGCGCTCGCTGCCAGCAAGCCCAGGGGTGATAACCTATGTACAATGGGGCCCGCATAAAATCTAAGTATTGCCATGATTAACGAAGTATAAATCAGCACCCAGCCTCCCTGAAATCCCACTTTCTGCATTTCAGGGGTCATCAGGTTTGTTATCCAGCTGTCTGTGCCTAATTCTGTAGTAGCCAGTGGTATCATGATCAGAAGTAAAAGAATAAAAAGCGGTCGGCCTAATGATCTTACAAAATATCCGAAAATGGCAACAGTAACCACTGTAATAACAATACTTACCGTATAAGACCATCCGAACAGGCTCCCCAGCTGAAAGGCGCTTAGTGCAACGATGATCAAAGTTCCCAGGATACCAACTTCCTTAAGCATCTCGAGGTAAGTAACGCCGGCTTTTACTCTTTCATTCAGGGGAAATTCGCGCTTTAGTATGAGCCAGCCATAAATTACCGTGGGCAGAAGGATAAAAGCTATTATGATTTCCCAACGGAATTGCTGGTTAATCATCCATATTCCTAAAAGGCCGCCTACCACCATGCCAGCCGGCCAACCGGCGTGAAGGATGTTAAGCCACTTGGTTTTTTCTTTAGGAAACATAGTGGCCACAACAGGATTGATCACAGCTTCTACAGCGCCATTACCCAGCGCAAAAATAAAAGTACCTGCGTACAACATCCAGTAACCATCTGCGAAAATGGTAATGATTGCCGAAAGAACATGACAGATAAATCCGAAGATCATCGATTTCTTATACCCGATCTTATCGATAATCAAACTAAAAAAAACAATGCTGATACCAAAGGGCCAGAAACCCACACCGAAAATTTCTCCCTGTTGGGTTTTACTTAGTCCGAACTGGATACCCCAGTCGGCCATAATAAAAGCCCTGAAGACAAATCCGAAAGCGGAAGCTACCAGGGCCATAAAGCATCCCCAAAAAAGTTTTTTACGGGCGGCTTCATCTGTTTCTGCCATCGTAGCAGTTGTTGTTGGTACAGTCATATGGTTGTTGTTAATAAGGAGTGAGAGAATTCTGCGTGGTGAATCTATACAATAAATGAATTGATTGTACAATTATTTAAAACTATCATTGATGAAGGAAAACTGCCATTATGATACGAAGAGTTTCTTGTAGAATGCGAGTCCTTCACGGGCCAGTTCATCTGAACTATTAGCCAGTGGCCTCCATATACTGGCCGCCTTGGCAATTTCGGCAGATACCTCCCCAAAAGTTTCTATTACAACAGCGCCTTCATAATTAATTTCATGCAGGGCATTTTTTATACCCTCCCAATCCAGGTGGCCGGTACCCGGGGTGCCACGATCGCATTCATTACCCTGCACATGGCAAAGCAATTCTTTGCCTACAGTGCGGATGGTATCAGGTATACTTTTTTCTTCGATATTGCAATGAAAGGTATCGAGTTGCACTTTGATGTTTGGGCTGCCAACCTCCTTTACCAATGACAGGGCCTGTTCAGCGGTATTTATCATATCAGTTTCAAACCGGTTAAGTGGTTCAACGCCGACTACGATACCATGGTCAGATGCGATCTCGCCGATACGGATGAGGTTTTCCACGCACCAGGCTTTTTCTTTTTTCTTCTGCTCCTCCGGTATAAACCTTGTTTTACCCACCGCAGAATAAACAGGGCCCCCAAATAGGGGACTTCCCATTTGCTGCGCAATTTTTATGCAGTCAACTATATAATCAAAGCCCTGTTTCCTTACTCTTTCACTATCGCTGGAGATATCTCGCTCGGGGCCGAATGCGCCGCTAATAGTAACCTTTAAGCCAGCGTCACTCACCATTTTTCTCAACTCATTCCAGTCTACCAGGTCTTTGTTTTCAACTGCCACCTCGATGATGTCAAATCCCATATCTCTCACCTTGTAAACAAGGTCGAAAGACCTGGTTGAAAAAGGAGAGACCCACAGAAATGTACTTACCCCTAATTTCATCATATTTATTTGTTTATTCGAAATCAGGGATGTTAACGCGCTTACCATTATTCATTGCCGACTCATGTGCGCAGATACCGGCGCAGGTATAGTTTGCTGCAACATCCGCATCAACTGCCGATCTGCGATTTTCAGTAATAGCCGCTACAAATTCCTGAACAAGATGGGGATGAGATCCTCCATGTCCGGCACCCTGCAAGAATGATACGTGGTTGGGGTCGTCGATCTTCTCACGCTTTGTAAAATGTGCAATCTCGGGAATAAGCAAGTAGTCTGTATCGGGAACGTCTATGCGCCGTGCGCTTTCACCGCCTTCAAACACTGTATGACTTTCATCCTGTAACTGTTCCCATTCGAAAGACATTTTGGTACCATATACATCGTAGCTTTCACGGTATTGGCGCACTACATCAAACAAAGACCTGGTGGCTTCTGCAACCACATCAGAATTCTTAAGGGTAAAAGTAGCGGTTTCTACGGCAAACGGTGACCCATACCTGCTGGCGAGGTCGTCGCTCAATCTTCCGGAGCCATGACAGACAACTGTTTCAGCTTTCGTGTTATTGATGCGGAGGAGGGGTGAAATTGCGTGCGTTCCATTCAGCATAGGTGGATAGCCTTTCCAGTATTCGGCCCATCCTTCAAGGCTCATATCCTGTATATGCGATCCTCTCACAAATTGTATGCGTCCCAGCTGGCCGCTTCTTGCCAGTTCTAACCCATATAAAAATTCCCTGGTATACAAAGCAGTTTCCATCATCATGTACACTTTGCCCGCCCTGTTCCTTGCATCTACAATGGCCTGGCAGTCTTCAACAGTCATAGCCATCGGAATGGTACACGCAGTATGCTTTCCCGCATTTAAAGAAGCAAGGGCCATTTGCGCGTGCTCGGGAACCGGCGTTACTATATGAATGGCGTCTATATCTCCTCGTTTCGGTACGTCCTCAAAATTCTCAAAGCAAAGGTCTTTATCAAGATTAAACCTGGTGGCCAGTTCAGAAATGGTGTCCTTGTTTCGGGTGCAAATTCCAACGGCCTCAATATTCGGGTGACTTTGATAGATAGGAATAAATTCCTTGCCGAAGCCCATTCCAACAATTACCACCTTGATTTTTTTGCTCATATTATATTTTGTGTTGAAGAAATTTAAAGTATAACGCCACCACGGTATATTCACCCTACCCTACCTCATTCACCATTCACCATTCACCTCTTTGCTGCCCATGTTACCGCGTTTCTGAGTAAGGACTGGTATGCCGGAAGATCATGCGCTTCGCCATCATGGCCCAGCGTAAAGCCTACTATTCTTGCTTTGTTTGATTTAGTTACCCACAACTGCGGATACCTGGTTTGTGTGCCAGGTATGGTTGCAACTGCCAGAACCTGTATGCCCGGCCCTGTCGAATCAGGAATCATACGGTATAGTTCATCTTTGAGGTTGAAGCTGGTAGCAACATTTTTCGTAATGGGGTGATTGGGATCGGTAACGGTAAAGTCGAAACTGCCATATTTTTCATGACCTCTTGTTCCGCCTCCTACCAGCATGGAATTGTATTCTGGCCAATCTTTATAATTGTACCAGGTGCCTGCGTGGGCGATGACAAGCCCCTTTCCGGACTCTACAAAATCGAAAATCGCCTTGCGAAGATTGGGATCCTGCATAGGTTGGTTGTTGCTTAGTAGAAGCACATCCGTCTGTGGTAGAAGAGTGAGTACAGAATCCATTCCACTCGTATAAGTCACGGTAGCCAGCCCGTCTCTTGAAAGTGTGATAGAATCTGCCTGCTTATACCACCTGTTGAAATTGTGAGACGATCCACCTCCAACAATCAGGGTGCGGATACTTCCTGACCGTTTTGGCCCACCGCTTGATTTAGATGCAGAGCAGCTCCACAAAAATAGAAAGTTAAGGAATAAAAATATCGCCAGTGGCAGGTTATTTTTAGACAATGGAAATATTAATAATGACTTGATTGTATGCATGTAGGTATCTTTTTTAGCAAGCGTTTTTGGTTACGAAATTTGTGCAACTCTCTAAACAATAAATTATTATTGAAACGATGGGCACCCTAAAGGACAAAAAACTAATGGATGAACAATTGATATGGTTTCAACATTGCCATTCACTATTGACCATTCACCTAATCACCCTAAAGGTCATGAGATTTCAACTAAAGCGCCAGGCATACTTCCGATTGAACAGGCTGCTGCGCTTTGTTGAAATGACAAAACGATTGATGGATAATTAATTGACCATTGACCATTCCCCATTGACCATTCACCATTGACCATTCACCTAATCACCCTAAAGGTCATGAGATTTCAACTAAAGCGCCAGGCATACTTCCGATTGAACAGGCTGCTGCGCTTTGTTGAAATGACAAAACGATTGATGGATAATTAATTGACCATTGACCATTCCCCCTATTTCACCACTTTCATTACCCCTCTCATAATTCTCCAATGGCCGGGGAAGGTACATACGTAGGGGTATTCTCCCGGCTGTGATGGAGCAGTAAATTGCAGCGTAGCACTCTCCTGGGGGTTTAACAATTTAGTGGCATACAAAACTTCTGGCAGCCCAGGCACATAACTTTTCTCTGCACCTTTTGGGTCTCTTGCCATGTCGTCGGCTGCCATACCGACCTTGTCTAAAGCTCCTGCTTTAATTAATACCAGGTTGTGTTGCATACCATCCGGATTTTCCAGTTCGATGGTCACTTTTTGTCCGGCCTTGACGGTAAACGATTTTTTATCAAACTGCATAACGTCAGGTACTACACTCATCGATATCGTAATAGGTTTCATGGCAGTGCTGCCAGTTGCTTTCGTTGAAGCTTTTTTGGCAGGAGCCGGTTTGGCAGTTTTGCTTTTTGGACTTACCTGGCCAATTGATACATTATAGTAAGCATTTGATACGATCAGGCAGATTACGGCAATCAACATTTTCTTCATTCGTAATTTTTTTTCTGGGTTCAATATAAGTTTTAATAAATATACGGCAAGTAAAATAAAGTCAGATTAGTATCGGTACTTTATAATGTTTTAGATTTCATCGTACTAATTCTTTTCAGCTCGAGCGATCCTTTCTGCAATCCCCCGGTAAAAGGAAAGCCACCCTCATAATCCCCCATTTTATTTTCATTAGTAAGATCCACTCCGGAGCGCAGGCCCTGGCTCAGCGGACTCGAGAACAAAGGTGGCGCCTTTGCCTTGCCTACCTGCTTGCCATCTACTTCCAGGGTTATCAGTCCATTTTTAGTATACCTTGCCACCATATCAAAAGTTTCAGGAAGTGGTTTTGTTGAAGTAGCCTTGTAAGTTTTGTTACCCTGTTTCACTACCATATTCAGTTTTCCGTTCTGAATGTATAAACCATAACCCCCGTCTTTACCACCTTGTGCCATGATCAGCCCCTGCAACTGTACAGTGTCCTGTTTGGAAATGGTTGCCTTTACAGTAATTTCTTTACTGGTAACATCTGGAGGAAAAGAACTACCGCCTCTTCTCTGCAGCGGGTAAATTTCCTGGCTAACGGAACTGGCTATACGCTGAACAAGACCAGGCTCCTGGCTAGCCCCGGTTGATGCACTGTCCTTGACGTATAAACCCATAAATCCGTCTTGGTGCGTAATGGCTGCTGCCAGTAAAGCCTTAGTTATCCATTCGTCTTTTGCATTTACCGGATCAGTACTTGCGGTATAAATAAGCTTACCTATTTCTACTGAGGGAGGTAAAGCGCCCAGTGCAAGTAATGCTTTCAATCGTACATTCATATTAGGGTCCTTCAACATGCCTGCGTCCAGAATTAGTTTTGCTGCCTGCCCATCGAGCGGCAGCACTTCAATGGCAGTCTTTCTTACTCCTGCAGCAGGATGAGACATTGCTTTCAATACAGTTTGCATTACAGCAGCATTTGAACTATTAACTGCTCCCATGCCTTTAAACGTCCACAATGCATGAACTGCCGGGCTGTTGAGCCCCACCTCGTCTACTTTTGGGTTGTTGATGATCTCGATCAGCGCAGGTATTACCGACTGGTCTTTCGTTTCTACTAACAGGCGCTGCGCTGTCATTCGCCAGAACATATTGTCGTTCTTTAAAGCCGTAACAAGTCCGGGAACATCATCTTTCGACAATTTAACCGGCGCATATGGCTTGGCATCTTTATATACGATCCGGTAGATTCTTCCAAAGTTAACATCACGCAGTGGACTGATGAAAGCATTACCCTGGCCTTTTGGCTGTTCTGTAAAGGGCAAAACCATGTTAGAAGGTGCCTGGCGTTCAACAAATACATTGTGC
>JBBJOD010000297.1:0-6540 GCA_037721715.1 Chitinophagaceae bacterium
CATGCAGGAATCGAACATTGGTCTGCCAAGGAACGTCTCGAGCTTTTTCATCCAGTCCCCACCCTGATGATATGTGATCAAAGAGTAATTTAAACCATTAAATTTTTCAGATGACGTGTTGATGGGCTGGTCTTTTTTGATACCTGCGATGGTTTCAAATGCGAGTCCCTGTATATTATCGGGAATCCTTTTCGACAAAAAGAGTGGTGCAAAGTTTTGCATAAAAACAGTAGAGGTAAATTTTTTTGCCTCCCTATACCTGCTGTCGTAGTAAGTAGTCATTCCTTCATCCATCCAGGGATGAAGGCGTTCGTTTGAAGCCAGTATTCCATAGAACCAGTTATGCGTTACTTCATGAGAAATAGCCCTGCTGAGTTCATCTTCCGATCGTGGCTTTGATATGTTTGTGATGGCAGGATACTCCATTCCACCCCTCAAGCCAGTCTCAGTTTCAACTGCGCTCATTGTTTGATAGGGATACTCCCCTATCCATTCGCTTCGTGTTCGGATTACGTCCTTCATAAAGCGGGTACTGCTTTTCCAATTTCCTGTTGATGACGGAAGATAAAAACTCTGAATTTGTACCACCTTTCCGGATGCCAGGGTGAGCGTATCATGGTTGATTAAAAAGCGCTTGTCTGCAAACCAGGCGAAATCATGTACGTCTTTCTGAAGATAGTGAAGCGTTTTAGTCCTCGGTGATGAGGCAGGAAAATCGTTAGGTTTTGTCACCTTTTTGATTGCAGGTTCCGTCGTGATAGCTGGCTGTTGCTGACTTAGCCGGTTTGCGTTTGTAGCTTCTTTCAGCCATTGTATCTCGTGTTCATCCTGCAACTTACCGGTTGCAGCCACTACATAATTACCGGGCAGGGTTATACGCACATCATAGTCACCAAATTCACTATAGAATTCGCCCTGGTCCAGATACGGCAGGGCATGCCAGCCTTTGCGGTCATAAACTGCAGGTTTAGGATACCATTGAGTAAGCTGGTAAGACTGACTAACATGCCCGCCACGCGAAAAAACTTTCGGTAATTTTACATGAAAAGGAGTGGTGATTGTTATCGTGTGCCCAGGCTGTAAGGGAGCCGGCAAAAGCACCTTAATGATGTCAATATGTACGGGGTGATTTTCAACTCTCGTCGTGATGCCATTCACTTTGAAATCTAACCTGTTGATGTAACCCCTGTCTTCCTTTTCCGAAAAATAGAAATCTGTTCTGTTGTGAGACAGGCGCTGTTCACTAAATGCAGTTCGATCGTTTTTATATGCATTGAGCCAAACGTGAAACCAGATAAAATTAAGTGTATCCGGTGAATGGTTGATATACTCCAGCTTTTCGAAAGCCTCCAGTGAATGTTCTGTGTCGTTTAAAGTAACTTCAATAAAATAGTTTACCCGTTGTTGCCAGTAGTCGGATTGTGATTTCACTACCAGCGGCAAAATAAAAATAAGCAGCAGCCCCGACTTTTTCAAATCATACTATTTTGATGAAGCATTTAAAGAACCCTTTTTGCTAAGTAATAAGAAAATGTCACCTAAATCTTTACCTGATTTTTTTTGAAGAACTTGCAGGAGATCCTCCGGGTAAGGGTGCCGAAATTTCCATTGACTGAAGAATTCCTGCATACCGCTGTCAAGTGTTTCCCTCCCCATTAATGATTCTAACTTATACATCCAGGTAGCGGCTTTTATGTAGACAGTAAGAGAATAATCTTCATCTGATGAAAATTCCGCTGCAGGTATATCAATCGGTGTGAACATGGGAATGTTCGCAAAAGCATTATAGAGTGCATGAAGAAATTGCTGCGATGATTGTTGTTTTGCCTCTAAAGGTATTGCGTTGCCAAATATAGAATTGGATCGGTACTTCTCGGCTTCATACCTAAACTGGTAGTAAGTGTTGATACCTTCATCCATCCAGGCATGGTCTCTTTCGTTGGTAGCCAGTACGCCGTAAAACCAATTATGGCCCACTTCATGAGTAATGACCGCATCCAGGTTCTCCCTATCGGCTCCCGGGCTGGTTATCATGGTAATCATCGGGTATTCCATGCCACCTGACGACGCATTTGAAGGGCCTTCTACAGCAATGGCTACCTCGTAAGGATATTCACCTATCCATTGAGAATACTTTTTAAGGGCGTCTTTTACAAATTCTATGCTGTTGATCCACTCTTCATTACCGGAAGGCTGTTTGAAGGAGAACACATCAGTGACCTTACCTGACTTTAAAAGGAGTGTGTCATATTGAATGACAAGGTCTTTATCAGCAAACCACGCGAAATCATGCACATTCTTCGCGTAATACTGCAACTTCTTGAAGGCAGATTTAAACCGGGGAAAATATTCATTCGCCTTCTCTTTTGCGTTACCTACCTGTTTAAAAAGTTTGAGATTTTTATTCCCCACGGATTTGTACTGCATTAATTCATCTGTTGTAAGCAGCGTTCCTGTTGCTGCTACCACATATTCGGAACTAACATTTATAGTAACCTCGAAGTTTCCAAACTCGCTATAAAATTCGCCCATGTCAAGGTAAGGAATTGGATGCCACCCTTTCCGGTCGTACACAGCTGGCTTGGGGTACCATTGCGTTATCATGAACATGCCATCAGAGTAACCCATTCGCGATATATAACCAGGAATCTTTACAGAAAAAGGTGTTTCAATGGATACATGCCCTCCGGGCAAAAGATCATCATTCAGCATGATCTTCATAATGTCAATGTTTTCGTCCTGAAGTTCTACTACCGCTATTTTTCCATTGACAGTAAATCGCAGGCTGTCCATGTACCCGTTTTTTTGATTGGCCAGTAATTTACTAGTACGGCTTTTGACATTTTCAAGCTGCCTATAAAACGCGGTTGAGTTGTCTTTGTAAGCATTTGCCCAGATATGGAACCAGATAAAACGTAAGGTGTCGGGTGAGTGGTTAATGTACTCAATTGCTGCCGTGCCTTGCAGGGTTTGATCGGCGTCGTTCAAGGTAACATCGAGCTTGTAATTGACTTCCTGTTGCCAGTAACTGTTCTGTGCATAAGCTCCGGGAATTAATCCAGCGTGAAGGGCACAGAAGATAGACAGTAAAAGGCTTTTTTTCAACGGATGATTTTTATCAAAAATAAAGAATTGTAACGTGTGTTTGAAAAATAACCAGGACGGTGATCGAAAGTTTACGAAACCCGTTTCTAACGAATTAAATAGAGTTACCTTAATGTTTTAGCGATTTCAACCAAGCGCGCATTTTATGCCGGCAACCCTAAGTGCTTCGTTGAAATGAAAAAAAAGATATTGACGTGGCATAAAGAAAGCCGCGGTTATTTCAGCCAAAGCGATACGGGAAACCTTTTTTTGTCCTTTAGCCAAAGCGATACGAGGAACCTTTTTTTTGCTCTTTCAGCCAAAGCGATACGGGGTACCCTTTTTTTGTCATTTCAGCCAAAGCGCAGCAGGGACTATGTAGAGTAGGCATACTGCGCGCTTTGAGCTGAAATCTCATGACCCACAGGTTGCCTGAATATCTGGAGATTTCAGCTCAAAGCGCGTTAAAAGAATTTGATGGAGCTAGCCTGAAGCGCTTCATTGAAATGACAAAAAAAATGATAGGAGGTAGCATAAAGAAAGCCCGTCGGTTATTTCACCCAAAGCGATACCGGAAACCTTTTTTTGTCCTTTCTGCCAAAGCGATACGGGAAACCTTTTTTTGTCCTTTCACCCAAAGCGATACGGAAAACTTTTTTTGCTCTTTCAGCCAAAGCGATACGGGAAACCTTTTTTTGCTCTTTGACCCAAAGCGATACGGGGTAACCATTTTTTGTCATTTCAGCCAAAGCGCAGCAGGAACTAAGTAGAGCAGGCATACTGCGCGCTTTGAGCTGAAATCTCATGACCCACAGGTTGCCTGAATATCTGGAGATTTCAATGAAGCGCGTAAAAGAATTTGAGGGAGTTAGCCTTAAGCGCTTCATTGAAACGACAAAATAAAAATGATGGAAGTAGCATAAAGAAAGCCCGTCGGTTATTTCACCCAAAGCATCTTCATTTCCCTTTGCCAGAAAGGATGATGCGAAGCGTATGAAACATGATCTTGAAATCGAGCGCCAGTGAAATGTTCTCGATATAAATATAGTCATACTTCATTCTTTCTACCATCTCATCTACGTTTTCCGCATAGCCAAATTGAACCATGCCCCATGATGTAAGTCCTGGCTTTACTTTGAGCAAATAATTATAATACGGAGATTTAATCAATACCTTTTCAATGTAATAATGACGTTCCGGCCTGGGGCCAACAAGGCTCATTTCGCCATTGAGAATATTCAACAACTGCGGTAATTCATCGAGCCTCCACTTGCGCATGATTTTACCCCAAGGCGTAATACGCAGGTCATTGGCAGACGATAAAGCAGGGCCGTTTGTTTCTGCATGGTCAAACATACTTCGAAATTTGTAAATTTTAAAGATCATACCTTTATAGCCTATTCGTTCCTGTGAGTAGAAGATGGGACCTTTAGAAGACATTTTTACTTTCATCGCAACATAAATAAAAACCGGTATTAATAAGATCAGTCCTAACAAGGCAGAGACTATATCGATCAATCGTTTTATATTTTGCTGCCATTCAGGCATAAGCCCGGTCTTTATATCAGCAAGCAGCGGGCTAAAAACATTACTGGTTTTTATAACCCCAGATAGGATATCCAGTGTACTGGTAACCATTTTTATTTCAACATCTTTTTCGCTAAGGCGGTTGATAAGTAATTCAACTTCTTGCTGATGAGATCGGTCTAAGGCAATCACCACCAGGTCGATTTCCTGGTGTTTTATTATCCTTTCCATTTCAGTCAGTCTGCCAAAATATTCAAGGTACTTACCCAGGCCGTTTCTCTCATTACTAATAAAGCCTTTATAATGATAGCCAACGGTACTGAGTTGTTTGCTTGTTTCTTTATAGAGGTTGACCGAAGTATCGTGGTCCCCAATCAGTAGTGTGTTAAAAATGACCTTCCCCCGCTTTAGTTGTTTTTTGGCAATAGTCAGTAAAAGAATGCGTCCGGCAAAAGTGATTAAAAATTGTAGTGAGAAGAACCAGCAAAAGATAAGGCCGGAATAGGTTACCAGGTTACCGGCGTTCTTGTTTGCTATAAAAATAAAAAACAGGAATATGCATCCGATGAGGCTAAAAAGAAAAGTCATCGTTAATTCGTTCAACCTCGACTTTTTATAAATTGAATTGTAGCTGCCTGTAAGAAAGTAAATAATGAGCCATAAGAATGGTAATAACAGAAAATTGATTAAAACAGGGCCGCCGGGCGACAATAAATTTTCTTCAAACAGCGGCTCATTTAACAGCTTGTTCGATATTACGCCAAGCGATGTACTCGTTACTGCCGAAGCAAGGTAGTCGCTGAGGACATACCAACCGATTTGTATTTTACCTGGAGATGCCATTCGCCGGTTAAGCGTTTAAAGTGGTATTTTTTATCTTATTTAAAATCTGGTGAGCGACATCCATAGCACGGTATCCGTCTACCACGGAAACAATTTCCGGGGTATTGTTTATGATTGCATTACGAAAGGCTTCCAATTCCATTTTTATCGCATTTACTTCTGGTACTACAGGATTAGCAACAGCTATTGTTTTCTTTCCATGAGGCGTGTCTATATCGAAGCTGAAAACGTTTTCATCTTCAGGTGATTTCAGTTTTATCACTTCGGATTTTTTGTTGAGGAAGTCGATGCCGATATAGGCATCCTTCTGAAACACCCTTATCTTCCTCATCTTCTTCATTGAAATCCGGCTTGATGTAAGGTTAGCCACACACCCGTTGTTGAATTCTATTCGCACATTGGCAATATCAGGCGTGTCTGTCAGCACTGCTACACCGCTGGCGTAAATAAATTTCACTTCACTATGCACGAGGTTTAATATAATATCGATGTCATGTATCATAAGGTCCAGGATAACACTTACTTCAGTGCCACGGGGGTTAAATTCAGAAAGCCGGTGTACCTCGATAAACATCGGGTTCAGCTGCATATCTTTTATGGCAAGGTAGGCAGGGTTGAACCGTTCAACATGACCCACCTGGAATTTTATGTTCATTTCCTTCGCCAGTTTTACCAGCTGCCTTGCTTCATCCATGGAAGCTGCCAGGGGTTTCTCAACAAAGACGTGCTTACCGTGGCGGATCGCGGCTGCGCATAACTGGAAGTGGAAGTTCGTAGGTGCGACTATATCTACCGCGTCGCAGGCCTGCATGAATAATGATGCATCAGTGAATCGCTTCAACTGGTAATTTTGCTCGACCTCCTCAGCGGCGGCATTGTCAGGGTCATAGAAGCCAACAATGTGCACACCTGATATCATTTTCCAATTGTTCAAATGAAACTTTCCCAGGTGGCCAACACCAAAAATGCCCACGTTAAGCATAGAAGCAGTAATTTTTTCAAAGATACCATTAGGGAGGGAAGAATGGTGATGGCGAATCTTGAACAGGGGGGATTTGAAGAAGTCATACGTGTTTCTGTATAGGT
>JBBJOD010000298.1:0-6533 GCA_037721715.1 Chitinophagaceae bacterium
GAATACCAGCTTTTATGATGCCGATGAAACACTTGCGCCAGGATCTCTAGCGCTACACAGTAACCGAAACCCTGGCCCTGCACGAAGCTTTTCCTGCATGAATCGCTATTCGCTAAAAATGCGCTTACTCACCCGAGTAAACAAATTCACTCGTCATTTTCCTGACATTATTGTCGCGAAGGTTCCTGAAATTCGCTTCGAGGGTATGCCTGCCTTTCGCGGGTTTTTCAACCGGATAAATGTAGTAGCTATCAGTAAAAGAACCGTTCTTGTCTTTTTTTTCAACATATTTCGTCTGCACTTCCAAGTTGTCCACCTTCAGGGTTTCTAAAATAACCATTGGTTCCTTTAGGGTCTGCCGTACGCCGGCCCACCGGCACCTTATTCTTATATTCACGCCGCTTAAAGGCCTGGCCACTTCAAAAGAATCATTATGACTAACTGCAGTCATGGCAGCCCATGGTCTATTAAGGTCCCTGGCTCCTTCCTTCCACCACCTCCAGTCGGTCTCACGTGCACGAATAAACGCCTGTATGCCGTCAGCACCACCTAATATTCTTGTTTTATAGTCACTCACGCTGTCGTGACGAACTGCTACTATCCGGTTGTTCTTGAGTGCTTCCATCATGGCTTCGTAACTATTGTTCTTAGCAAGAAACAATGTTCTGTAACCGGCAAGTTCATCCGCCCACCACCACGACTCCGTTCCATGAGCGTCCTGCAAAGCGATAAATGGCAACTGGTGACGGTACTCATGAAGCCAGGGAAGCCAGAAGGAAAAGTTCTGACCGAAATGTATGGTACTGATTGCTGCAAAGCCGCCGTTCTTTACCGACTCGTCCAGTATCATTCTACCCATTGGTTCATTGTTCGTTACCTGTAGCACCAGGGCGCCGCCATCTTTTAGCAGTGGTTCAATGAACGACTGCCGGTAGCGCTGCCACGACGAACCATCCAGGGCTAATTCCCTGGTCGCCGTGGCAGGCGCTATATAATCCATGATATGGCTGAAAGTACCATGTCCTTCCAACGTCACTGATTTACCATATGCTTCGTCTGCCTGGAAAAAAGTTACCGGAACCTTTTTTTCATCCGCTATCTTTTGCGCGATTGCACGCCATGCTTTATTTGAATTCTTGGTGCCCCATAAATCAATGTCGAGGCTGTCTGCCAGCATAACCGCTTCGGCAGGGCTTCCCACGCCACTCGCTTCAAACTGCACGGTGAAAACTTTCATGCCGGTGAGACTAGCGGCTTTTTTTACAGGATATTTTACAAATGATGCAGCATCCAGAGAAGATAAGGCATCCAGTGTTTTTAAAACATCGATTGCATAGTAGGCTGCCATCGGGGTTGATGGCAATCCCGGGCGGTTTCCAAATCCACCATCATCGTTATGCAATGAAATGATATACCGGATACATGCAGCCCTTTTTAGTGGCTGAGATGATAATAACTTCAAGGCACGTACGGCAGCCCATGTGTAAGCAACTTCATCATTGCCGCCTATCACCGGGTTGGGCTGATGCGTAAAGCCACCATTTTCTAACTGGGATGAACGTATCCATTCAATTGCCTCTTTTTCATTTACCTGCTTTTTCATCACCACCTTTGAACCAAACAGGCCCCAATAAGTATTGATGATGTTGCCATCGCCCCCATCTGTTACCGGGGTGTTATTGAAGCTACCGTTCGGCCTTCTGCGTGATTGTAGATAAGTAGAAAAATGTTCCTGCACGTCTTCGAAAGAAGCATTCAGCAAGCCGCGGCAGACCGGGGTCATCATTTCCTGTAAAAAAACCGGGTAGCCGTGTTCTTCGAAGTTGGAGACTTTATTGTTCTGTGGCTTCCAGGCCAGTACTTCACCTTTAAATGAGGAGATATCTGCATTCAACCATAGCAGACTTTGCATTTGCTGAAAAACCAGGTCTCTTTCTTCTGTACCACTGGGCCCTGCTTCTTTGTTCTTTCCCCGCTGGGGATGATGACTCCTTACAAAATCAATTAAGTTTTCTTTTTTCCCAGGAAGTCCATCAAGATTTTTCAATATCCCGACAACGGCATAGGTAGGCGTTAAGTGAGAGTCAGGCTGATCCTGCCATCCATAGCCGCCATCCTGCTTCAACAGGTCTTTATTAATATAGTTCAACAACGCTGTTTTCCAGGAATATTTTGACTGGGCACTTAGGAATGGAAGGTACAGGATGGAGAAAATAAATAAAACGCCTAACCGTATCAACTCAGTTTTTGAGGAAATCTTTCTCATTTTTGAATTATGAAATATTTTCTTTTTGTGCTTTTCGCCTGCTGCAGTTTTTGGATGGCAAGCCCTGCTTCTACACCAAGATCCGCTTCAATGATATCTGCACCTTCCTGAACGAGTTGTTGGTATTTCTTATTTAAATCAGCCGCAGAAGATATGTTTCCGGTTGTGAAGTCTTTATCAATTGTTCTGGAACTTCCGCGTATACACATGGCACCTTTGCTGTGTATGTATTCAAATATTTCCTTTTCTTTCGGTTCTGTATGAGTAACAAATACAACGACATTCTGCCAGGGTACACCACTTCTATCAAACTCTTCCGCACCTTTCATATCATGAACAAATACCAGTTCCATCATGATGTTTTTATCCAGCTCATAACACCGCCTTGCATCCGCCAGTGTGTAAGCCATGATCATGGCATTGGCCTGGGCTTGGTGCTCTTTGATTTTTTGTACCCTCGCATCTGTAGAAACATCTTTAAAGTCAATCAGGAGGATGGTTTTTCCTTTACTCCATTCCAGCACTTCGTCAAGGGTAGGTATTCCTTCGCCAGTAATACTACCTTCAGTGTCTTTTAATTTCAACTTCCTGACCTCTTCCAACGTATAATCTGAAACTTTACCGGAACCGTTAGAAGTTCTGTTAAGGGTTGCATCATGCATCAACACGATTGCGCTGTCTTTTGTATAATGTGGATCTATTTCTAATAAAGACCACGTATGCTGCAAAGTATTCTGAAAAGTGGCGATGCAATTCTCTGGAAGCCCTTTTTTGGGACCTCCCCTGTGGGAACTGATGAAAGGCAATCGATCATCGGTATATTTAAAAAAATCCTTTAGCTGATTGGTTGTTTGGATGCTGATGATATGGGTTCCCTTAGCTGGTTTGTCTGTGAAACAGAAACTGGAAATTAACAGGAAGGTGCCTCATACTAGTAAGCTCTTGAACATTATCTTTGAAAATCTAAATATAGTCATTGAGCATAAGTTTTTCAAAGTGGATTATTTAGCAGGCTTTTCAAAATCTGATTCATTTACCCAGGCGGCTTTAATCGGTTCGCCTTTAGTAAATCGCTCATAGAAATTACGCATTTTCGGTTCACCATACAGGTAGCTGTCGAACACGTTGCCTTTTCCAAACATCCGGGGGTCCTGCTGTTCTTTAAGTTCCTGCTCCATTTGGTCTTTAAGCTTTGCCTTTACTTCGGCAAATTTATTGTCACCTGCCAGGTTGGTCATACAGTCAGGATCATTCGAAATCTGGTACAGTTCCTCGCTTTCTCTTTTACCAAAAGCCATTTGCCACAGCTGGAGTTGACTGCCTTCCCGGTGGGCCTTCAGGATGTAAGTTTTTGCGGGGCTACCGTCACAATCAAGGTAGCCTGTTTCCGGGTTGCCTGTTGGCCAGCGGCTGGTCTCATAGTTCCTGATATACATGAATCCGCCCTTGACGATTGCACGCACCGGGTAGCCCACATCATTGGGACGGCCCACATCAGTTCTTTCCTTTCCCAGTAGAACATGATCGCGGCCTGGATCTGGTTGCCCTGATCCTTTGCGGCTTATGATATTTAGTAAGGAATGACCTGTGATGGGCTGCATGCCTGATTTTTTCGGCGTTACGCCAGCAAGTTCCAAAAAAGTAGGTGCCAAATCAATAAAGCTCACGTAATCCTGCACCCTGGTACCAGGTTTACCAATGTGATTTTTCCACATTATAGCAAGTGGCAGGTGATTGTCGAATTCGTACACCTGTCCTTTTACGCGCGGGAAAGGCATCCCATTGTCTGATGTAACCACGATGATGGTATTTTCGAGCTCGCCTTTCTTCTCAAGGATCGCTATCATTTTTTGCAGGTGGCTGTCAAAGTATTCCACTTCGTACGCATAATCGAGCATATCATTCCGTATGATCTCATTATCCATCCAGTATGCAGGCACCCTGTTAATGTCTGATAATTTCTTTTTGCCCTTAGCTACACCTGAGCCATATTCGTACACCCGGTGTGGCTCATGGCCACCATACCAAAAACAAAATGGTTCATCAGCAGGTCTTTTCTGCAGGAAGTCTTCAAAGTTTGCTGAGTAATCTATCGGCGAAATCGCTTTGGTTGGCACATCCATTTTTATTGCGCTATAGGCCGTACCCGTCATCTGCCTTGGTTTTCCATCTACCTGTCCCTGTATGCCCGGTGCCCAGCCTTTACCCGTGAAACCTACGTGGTAGCCGTTCCTGTCGAGGGTTTCCATGAAAGTATTAAATTTTGCCGGGAAAATGGGAGCATGATTACCGGCCGCTTCCAGTTGCCAGGAGTTTATACCCGTGAGTATGCATGCCCGTGATGGAGAACATTTGGCATTGGGTGTATAAGCGTTTGCGAAAAGCAAACCTTCTTTTGCCACCCGGTCGAAGCCTGGCGTTTTCACCCACGTGGATCCATAAGCGCCCATGAATTCAAGGGAAGCATCATCGGCAATACAAAATAAGATGTTAGGACGTTTTACGGCATTTTTCAGCGGACGCTCTTTTTGTTGAAGTCCGAATAAAATGGGTAGAGCGAGGAAGGCAATCCAGCGGTGTAGTTTTTTCAAGTTGGATGTTTTTTTGAAGTGAAGGGTTGTTGGCGATCAGCAATCAGCTTTTGAGAATCGGGTATCTGGTATCGCTCCCTATAACGAGAACAACGGCGTATACTCATCTTCCTTACCTATAATCTTTGGTATGCCCTTTTGCCTTAATGGATGCAAGCAAATCCTGCAATTCCTTCAATTTTTGCGGGTTAGAAGATGCCAGGTTATTCTTCTCAGCCAGGTCGGCCTTTAAATTAAACAATTGCGGTTGGGGATCGTTGCCCAATTCATTCTTTGTTAGATTTGTCTTTGCACCATTGTTCGGTTCTATGTATTTCCAATCCCCTTTTATGATGCCCAGGGCGCCGGAATGCTCTATAAGAAACTCGCGGCCTTTCTTGTTTTTTCCTGTAAGGGCCGCTAACATATCAAAGCTGTCCGGTGCATTGTCTTGTTCTATTTTCTGTTTCGATAAAGACGCAAATGAAGCATACAAGTCTATCTGGCTTATTAATGCATCTGAAACAGTACCCGCCTTTACTTTTCCGGGCCAGCGTACAATGAATGGAACTCGTGTGCCCGCATCGTAAGAGCTGTATTTACCTCCACGTAAAGGGCCACTTGGATGATGGCCGTTTAATTTGGCCTCCGCCTCATCTACGTAACCATCATCAATAACCGGCCCGTTATCACTGCTAAAAACTACAATGGTCTTTTCTGAAAGTTTGAGGCGGTCCAGGGCTTTCATCACCTCACCCGTAACCCAGTCCAACTGCAGAATGGCATCGCCTCGCGGACCCATGCCGCTCTTACCCGCAAACCTTGAATGTGGAACCCTTGGCACATGAATATCATGGGTGGCAAAATACAAAAAGAACGGACCATCTTTTTGTTTTTCCATGAAATGGATAGCGCGGTTGGTAAGAACATCCGCCATGTCTTCATCTATCCATCGTGCAGACTTACCGCCACTCATCCATCCAATGCGACTGACCCCATTCACAATCGTGTTATCATGCCCGTGAGAATACTTCATTTTAAGCAATTCCGGGTTTTCCTTACCTGTTGGTTCGCTCCCTACCTTTTTAAGGTAATCGACCTGGATAGGATCTTTCGGATCAAGGTCTACCACCCGGTGGTTTTCGAGGTAAACGCACGGCACCCTGTCGCCGGTTGCAGGCATTATAAAGCTGTAGTTGAAGCCGATTTCCAGTGGACCGGGTTTGATATCCCCATTCCAATCGGGACCACCTGCAGGGCCTAGTCCAAGATGCCACTTACCCACTACCGCTGTGGTATAACCGGCTTTTTGCAACATGCCGGGCATGGTAGTGATATTGGTGGGTATAATGAGCGGTGCATCACCGGGTGCAACGCGAGTACCCTGTTGTCTCCAGGCATATTTGCCCGTTAAGATCGAATAACGGGAAGGGGTACACGTAGCAGAAGACGAATGGGCATTAGTGAAACGAAGGCCCTGGGCAGCAAGCTTGTCCATATTAGGTGTCTTGACTTTTGTTGCACCGTATGCACCCACGTCACCATATCCAAGGTCATCTGCATAAATAACGACAATGTTCGGGTTCTGCTGTGCTATAGCGATTTGTACAATTAACAACGCATCTAAGACAAATATAATAATTAAGCCGGGTACCGTGGAGTGTCTGATGATCGTGGGTATGTGATGTCTGCGTGAT
>JBBJOD010000299.1:0-6532 GCA_037721715.1 Chitinophagaceae bacterium
AGAACGCGAAACTTTATACCAGAACAGCCGGGCATTTTTTCTGATTGTTAATTACGAAACCGTTTTGCGCGACCTCCGCAGCATTAATAAATCAGAACCTGATTTAGTTATCCTGGATGAGGCTCAAAAAATCAAGAACTTTACTACGATAACAGCGCAGAACATAAAAATGCTGAAGAAAAAGCATTCGTTGGTAATTACAGGCACCCCCATTGAGAACCGGATAAGCGACCTCTATTCTATTGTGCAGTTTGTTGACCCAACTTTTCTTGCTCCCTTATGGGAGTTTAGTTATCAGCATTGTTTCTTCGATGAAAAAAACCTGGATAAAATAACCGGATATTATAATTTACAGCACCTGTACGAACGGCTGAAGCCTCTATTGCTTCGCAGGGAGAAGCGTAGCGTGCTCAAGGAATTGCCTGTAATTACCCAGTTAGATGTACCTGTTCCACTGCATGAAGAACAACAAAGTCTGCATGCCAGTTTTGGTAAAACTATTGCGGGTATCTTAAGAAAAAAGTTTATTACTCCTTATGATCAGCAGAAGCTCATGCTATCGCTTCTTGGTATGCGTATGTGCTGCGACAGCACTTTCCTGATAGATAAGGAAACGCATATATCTCCCAAGCTTGCCGAACTCAAAGAAATATTGATTGAAAAAATGGACCTGCAAAATAGTTTGGGTAAAGTGATCATCTTTTCAGAATGGGTAGTCATGTTGCAACTGATTGGTAAAATGTTGCACGAAGCAGGCATTGGCTTTGCTATGCTCTCTGGTAAAGTGGCAGTAAAGAACCGCGGCCTGCTTGTACGAAAATTTGAAACCGATCCTGATTGCAAGGTGTTCTTAAGCAGTGAAGCTGGTGGCACCGGCCTTAACCTGCAGGTGGCAGATACAATCATCAACTTTGAATTACCCTGGAACCCTGCAAAAAAGAACCAGCGCATTGGCCGTATAGACCGGCTTGGTCAGCGCAGTAAAAAATTAACGGTTATAAATTTTATTAGTCGCCGTTCTATTGAAGAGAAAATTGCTGCCGGGTTAGGCCTGAAACAGAATCTATTCGATGGGGTACTTAGTGAAAACAATAGACTTGATGTAGTGGACTTAACCGCCGGGGGACGTGCCCAATTCCTGGCCGACCTGGAACTGGCTTTGAATGAAATGGCTCAACCGCCCTATCCAGGTCCGATAGAAATGGAGGAGCAAAGTATGATACCCGAATTCTCACCAAATGAAGATATCCCAAACATCATCCAGGAAGAAGCACCCGAAGAAGCAACCGTGAATACCCAGCTTACTGAAAATAGCAAAACCGACGGCACCGTTTTGCCTGCAAACATGCAGCAAATGGAACAGGTGATGCAAAACGGGTTGAATTTCCTCTCAGGGCTTTACCAGATGGCCACTGGCAAGAGTTTATCGCCTGACGATCAGAAAATAAGTATCGATCAGCACACCGGTGAAGTAGTGATGCGGTTTAAGTTAAAGCTATGATCGGAGATTTACCTGCTTACTTTAGCTATGCTTAAAGAATAAGCTGCCTCATTCATGCAAATGTTATAACAACGAAAATACTTATTACTCAGATATCGGATGTATTTGCAGTGGGTAATCCACATTGGTCTCAATATGGGTGAAATCTTTTATTTGAGTATTTTCGTTGTTATAATTCTTTAATCAAACTGTTTTGGAAAAGGAGATATTTGATAGTGCTGTAGGTATTAACTTCCTTTGGTTAATGCTGAATTATTGCTTGGCTTTATTTCTGTCTATTTCATTGCCAATAATATAACCTCCGCCAGCGCCTATGGCACCGCCGATGATTCCGCCTTTAACTTTGTCTTTACTGATTATTACACCAGTTGCAGCTCCGCCCACTCCACCAATTACCGCACCCTTGGCCCTGGAACTCCAGCCTTCCCTCTTAACGGGAACAGGAGCGGGAGCAGGTACAGTACTTGCAGCTGGCGCCGGACTTACTTTAGAAGATTCGGATACTTTAGTTGCTTTAGCGACCGGTTTACTGGTGTTATTAAGATCGGTTGTAGTAGTCACCGTTTTTGAACCATCAGCATTATGGCTTTCAACAACAGTCACCCGCTTGGTACCCTCGGGTAAATTTTTGACTTCTGCAGGTTCAACTGAGATGACAGAAGAATTGGTTCCGGTCATATCTGTTTTCTTGTTCGACTTGCACGCGGCAAACATAAAAGGGATAGTGGCAACGATTAAAATTTTTTTCATGGGTAGGGTTTAGATATAAATTTTTATACATATATAACTTTATAATTGCTTATAAATTGTATGGTTGGCAGTTTTACCTGCTTTAAGAGTATTTATGCGCGAATCGGTACTTATTCAGATGAGTGCTGCAGTCTGTTCTCTTACAGCGTTTGGCCAGCTGCCCTAATAAAATGCTAAATTGCCCAAATGGCACGAATATTTGCATTAGGTGATTTACACGGCTGCAACGAGGCGTTTCATCGCATGCTTTTTGATAAGATAAAAATCGAAAAGACAGACAAAATATATTGTATGGGCGATTACATTGATCGTGGGCTGCAGAGCAAAGAGGTGGTGGATACTATCATTTCTTTGAGAGAACAAGGCTTTTTTATTCACACCTTACGGGGAAATCATGAACAGATGATGATTGATTCCGACGACAGTAATGAGCATTTTGAGCACTGGTTTAACAATGGGGGAGATACCACTCTCAACAGCTTTGGAATTGAAAAGTTTGCTGAAATGCCGGTAAAATATAGGCAGTTCTTCCTAAATACCAAGTTTTGTATCAGCACTGCTAACTACATATTCGTCCATGCCGGTTTAAATTTTATGCGGGAAGATATTTTTGAAGACAAGGACGCCATGCTTTGGATTCGCCAGTTTAAACCAGACCAACCGGCTTTGAAAAATAAAATACTCGTTCATGGGCATACTCCTAAACCCCTAGAAGAAATTCTACTTCAAACAGGAAATTGTATCAACATTGACGGGGGATGTGTCTACAACCAGAACATGATTTATGGAAATTTAGTGGCGATATCTTTGCCGGGTAAGGAGTTCATTGTGGAGAGAAATTAAAGTCTGTGCCTGCGACTATCCACGTTAAATTTCAAACTGCATTTACATTGTTAGTCATAACCATGGCATTTCGGACAATGATTTATGCACCACGCATTCAAACTTGCTATTGGTTAAAGGTTACGTCGATTAATTTATACAGCATCTGTTCATGAAAATTGGTTACGCGCTTGTTGCCGTTTTTCCAATTATTTCGACAAATAAGTATAAATATTTATTCATGTATACTCATTGCCTGATTAACGCTACTGCCGGTCTAAAGAACTTTGCGATCATAACCTTTATGTATGTACTCCTCTGCTCATTTAAACAAGAAAGCATTCTATCTACTCTTAAAAACAACTCGCCAATGCCTTCGGATACCGTTCACCCCAGCGAAATTAAAAATATCGATTGGAATGTCATAAACAGGCTGGTTCCGGCAAACGGCGTGTTAAAAGCAAAGCAGCACAATGCTGACAGCCTTATCATAAAAAGAAAGGATTATGAAAGCTATGCGCAGGAAAGCGGATTAGCGGTGATAAACGATCACACATTTACGAAAGTTGAAATAGAGCCGGAATACCCGGGTGGACCAGATGCATGGGCAATATATCTGAAGAAGCAATTGCGTAATCCGCAAGAGAATTCAAAAGATACAATAACAATCATAGTTCAGTTTATTGTTGAACACAATGGAACTGTTCATGATGTGGAAGCGATAGCAGGATCAAGCATAGCTGGTTTTCGGGCAGAGGCTGTGCGGCTTATCAGGATGAGCGGTTCCTGGAACACTGCTATACAAAATTTCAGGATTGTAAGAGCTATCAAAAAGCAGGCGGTAACTTTTATACCTGGAAATTAAGTGTATAATCTTTACTTGATACTAATAATAATAAACTTATCATCTATCACCTCATCACTCCATTGACCATTCACCATTCACCATTGACCATTCACCATTGACTATTGACCATTTACCTCACTCATAACTCACGTTCCTGCTTTTACAACTTTTATCACCACCATCTTAGACGTCGGGGTATTGCTCTTATCCGCAACGCTTGTCAGTGGCACAAGCACATTGGTTTCGGGGAAATAAGTTGCAGCGCAGCGTTCTGGAATGGGATAGGCTATAACGATGAACTGGCGGGCGACCCTCTCCACCTGGTCATGATAATTAAACAGGTCCACCACATCACCCGCTTTTAGTTCCAGGATGTTGATGTCTGACTGGTTCATCAGTACCACCCTTCTTTCATTGTATATTCCGCGGTAGCGATCGTTCAATCCATAAATAGTGGTGTTGAACTGGTCATGGCTCCGTATGGTCATCATCATCAGTTCGTCACGGGCAAGCACAACCGGGGCGAAAGTGGCAATGTTGAAATTCGCTTTACCCGACAAGGTATTATACTGTCCCTCCCTGTTACAATTCGGCAGATAAAAACCGGACGGCTGCCGCACTCTTTCATTGTATTTTTCAAACCCGGGTATTGTCAACTCAATGTCATCCCGTATTGCATCATAATGCTGCATGTATTTATTCCAGTCAATTTTTGTGCGGCTGCGAAGTGTTGCTTTCGCCAGCCTGCATACAATCACCGGTTCGCTGAGTAAATTTTCAGATACCGGGTCTAACACACCTTTCGACATTTGCACGACACCCATCGAATTTTCGCATGAAACAAATTGCAAGCCGCCAGGCTGCAGGTCCTTATCGCTGCGGCCAAGACAGGGTAATATCAACGCTTCTTTTCCGTGTATTAAATGACTTCGATTTAATTTTGTGGATACCTGTACGGTCAACTGGCAATTTTGCAATGCTCTTGCTGTAAATAACGTATCAGGCGTTGCTGATAGAAAGTTACCTCCCATAGCAACAAACACCTTTGCATTTCGGCTATGCATGGCAGTGATAGCGTTCACTACATCGTAACCCACTTTGGAAGGCGGGGTGAAGTGAAATACATTTTCTATTGCGTTTAAAAAGAACTGCGAAGGTTTTTCATAGATGCCCATGGTGCGATCACCCTGTACATTGCTGTGTCCGCGAACAGGACAGGTACCGGCTCCGGGTTTTCCGATGCTGCCTTTCAGCAGCAACACGTTCACTATTTCTTTAATGGTATCTACCGCGTTTTTATGTTGAGTAAGGCCCATCGCCCAGCAGGCGATTATTTTATTTTTATCTTTCAATACATTTACTACCTCCATAATCTGAGCCATCTGCAACCCCGCAGATTTTGCCAGTTCTACCGGATCCAGCGAATGCAGGTGAGCACGAAACTGGTCGATGCCTTGGGTATGTTTCTCAATAAAAGTCACATCAAAAACAGCCCCGGGAGTTTTATCTTCTTCCTTCATCAGCAGCACTTCAATGGCTTGCAAAAGAGCCATATCTCCATTGATCTTCACCTGTAGAAAAATATCTGTTAAAGCGGTATTGATGCCGAGTAGCCCTTTCAGGTGTTGAGGGTGGTTGAATCCCATCAAGCCGGTTTCAGGCAATGGATTAATGGAAATAATGATTGCACCGTTTGCTTTTGCTTTTTGCAGCGCAGAAAGCATGCGCGGATGATTGGTGCCAGGATTTTGTCCCAGGATAATGATCACTTCCGCCTCGTACAGATCCGCAAGAGTCACAGACCCTTTTCCAATTCCCAGAGACTCGCCCAGGGCGACACCACTGCTTTCGTGGCACATATTGCTACAGTCGGGTAGATTGTTGGTGCCATACTCTCGTACAAATAACTGGTAAAGAAACGCCGCTTCGTTACTGGTTCTACCGGAGGTATAAAAAATGGCCTCATCAGGTGATAAAAGTTCGTTCAGTTTCGTTCCAATTTTATCAAAGGCCTCGTCCCAGGAAACGGGAATATAATGCGTTGCGTTTTCTGCCAGGTACATGGGCTGTGCGAGCCGTCCTTTTTTCCCGATTTCATAATCAGAAAGGGAAGCAAGATCTGCCACGGAATGTTGTTGAAAAAAATCGGCGCCGATTTTTTTTGTCGTTGCTTCTTCGGCAACTGCCCGTGCACCATTCTCACAATATTCACCGAGGCCTGAGCGCTCATCATCCGGATCGGGCCATGCGCAACTGGGGCAGTCGAAACCATCTTTCTGGTTTACCTGAGACAATGCAGTAAGCCCTCTTACCAGGCCCGCATCGGCAACCAATTGTTTAAAGGAAGATATAACAGCGGGTAGGCCGGCAGCAACTGTTTTTATCTTGCCTTTTCTGAGGCCTGTGAATTTTTCCGGATTTTCTGCGCCGGGATTGTCGTTGTGGTCTTTGTTCATAGTTGAAATGGCTGCTAGCTATCAGCGTTGGGTATTTGGCCTTCAGGTAGCCGGTTCGGGCACAAGTTGTTCGCCGGGAATGCCTGAAATTTGAGATTACGTAACTACTACGATTATTCCTCCATCACCCGGCGAAACACTTGCGCCAGGTATGAA
>JBBJOD010000300.1:0-6526 GCA_037721715.1 Chitinophagaceae bacterium
AGTAGTCCGGTAATCGACAATAATAGAGTACCTATTTATCCCACCAGAGTTTCACAGTCAGGTCTTGTCCGGCCGGAACGTTTTCACCATTTTTGCTTCTTTCTCCAACGGGGTAATCGATGCGGCGAATGAAAGTAGGGATAACGGCATTTACAGGCAATGTAAAATCCTTGTATTGGTAATCAAACCGGCGGGCATCGTTCCATGCTTCCGGGTTAAGATAGGTAGCAATGTATTTCTCTTTAAAAATAAGCGCCAGGCTAAGGTTGGCAGCACCTACCGCCACTTCAGGACTGGCAAGATAAGCCGAGCGTTCAGCACCAGCCGGTACCTGCAACTTATCCATGTTGGCGGTGATGCCGGCAAGGTAGGCAGTATACGCCCGTGTACGGTCACCGGAACGCAAGGCTGCTTCGGCTTCAATGAACTTAACCTCTGAATGGGTAACGATCAGGATGGGAGCTGTATTACTGGTCCATGGAGAATTTTGCGAAATGTAATTTTCGTCTTTCACCGTGTTGTTGCCTGGAGGCCTGTTGCCGGCCCCGTTAACGGTTCCAATATATCTGCCTGTATTAGTAGTATCGGTGATCTTGCGAATGCGCGGGTCGAAAATACCGTAAGTAGTGCCGTTTAAATGATCTACCAGTTGTTCAGACAACCAGCCTCCCAGTGTCAGGCTTGCATTGCTAACTGCAACGGAAGCCCAGTTATTACGTAATTGAAAGGAAGCCATGCCGGCATCATCGGTATTACTTGTATAAGAACTGGCAACGGCCTGCAGCACGGATGCTGCATTGTACGTAGCGGTCTTACTTACTTTATTGAGCAAACGGGCCTTAAGTGCATTTGCTGTTCTTAGCCATTTCACCCTGTCTCCTCCATGAATGAGATCACTGGTGCCGGCTAATTTCAATGTAGTATTTGTAATAGACAATGCTACAATGGCCTCATTGAGCAAAGAAAGACTCTTCGTATACAGGTCTTGCTGAGAATCATATTTTGGAACCAGCGTGGTAGGTATAAAGGCATCAGAAAAAGGTGCATCGCCCCAGAGATCTGTGACAAGCGTCAGGTGGTAAGAAAGCAACACGCTGGCAACTCCATTGTATTCGCTTGCGCCCTGTTCAAGAGCAATCTTCTTTAAATCATTGAGATCGGCTAGTGCAAAATAAAGAGCATCCCAGGTGGAAGTATAGTCAACAACCTGGAAGATATCTGAAGCGGCACTTGCTGAAGGATTGGCGAGGTATTGAACATAGACAGAAGTAATATTGCCTACTAAAAAATTGTTGATACCTGTTTTGTGTGTAACCGTTGTCAGCAGTGAATTTAACGAGGGAGTGGTTACCTGGTTCGGATTTGTATTCAGATCAAAATAGTCTTTTTTGCAACTGTTCAGGCTACTGACCAGTATCACCAAAATGATTGACGCGTTTATATATTTTTTTACCATTGGTAGGGTATTTTAGAATCCAACATTAACAGTGAATAAAAATGTTCGGGCCGCGGGATAAGTGAAACCGGAAAATCCATCTACATTACTGCCGCTATCTGAAGAAACTGACTCAGGGTCGAGGCCGTAATATTTGGTGTGAAGCCATAAATTGTTGCCGGTGGCAGAGACGGATACACTCCTGATAAAATTCTTAGGAAGCCATTTGGCCGGCAGCGAATAACCAAGGTTAAGGGAACGGAGACGCACCCACGAAGCATCTTGAACAAACGGTTCGGAAATAGCCCTGTAATAATTACGATAGAATCCTTCACCATAGTTTACCCCGTCGGGGCCGATTGCTTGTCCGAGCCAAACCGATTTTGTATTAGGCGTGCCATCAGCCAGTACGCCTGGAAACACTTTAAAATCCCTGCGATTGGCGGTGTAATCTGCGATGCCAAAGGCGGCAAAGAAGTTCTCCAGGCGGTTGAATTTCTCCAGGCCCCAGCGGGCGTCGAGCAAAGCGGTAAGGCTTAAATTTTTGTAGGTAAAGGTGTTGGTTAAGCCACCCACCCAGTCAGGTTGCGAGTTGCCAAGTAATTTTTGACTTGAAGCAGGTGATAATACCGGGAACCCGTTAGCCCCGATGATCATTGGCCTTGATTCGTCTGTCCTGACCGGGTTTTCTATATCCTTGCCGTAATAGCGCTTCCAGTACGTTCCGTAAATATTGCCATAAGCTTCACCAGGAACAAGTCTCATGGTTGCGGGAGAATTCAGGTAACCGCCGCTGGTTCCATATGAAATTTGGGTGAGGCCTTCCTTAATGGTTAAGATCCTGTTCCTGTTGGCAGAGAAACTCAAGCTGGCGTCCCAACCATAGTTTTTAGCCTTCACTGGAGAGCCCTTTAGAACCAGCTCTAAGCCCTTATTGCGCATGGTACCTGAATTAATGGAAGATGTAACATAACCAGTTGCTGAAGATACATTTACGTTAATGATCTGGTCCTTACTTAACGAATAATAGTAGCTGAGGTCGAAACTTAACCGGTTGTTGAAAAAAGCCATTTCCAGTCCTCCTTCATACGTATCGGTAAATTCCGGTCTGAGCGCCGGATCTCCCAGGTTGGATCCTCTGGTAAAACCCGTGCTTCCTGCCGGGAGACTACTATACGCGGAATAACCAGTGGTAGTACTGTATGGTTGCGCGTCCTTCCCTATCCTGGCATAAGAGAACCTTAACTTGCTATAACTGATAATTTCGGGCAGGTTAAAACTTTCAGACAAAACGTAAGAAATACTTGCCGATGGATAAAAAAACGAGTTGTTATTTTTACTAAGGCTGGAAGTGATATCGTTTCTCCCGGTAACAGAGAGGAACAGGAAGCTTTTATAATCGAAGGTAGCCTCACCGAAAATGCCCATTAGCCGGTACTCGCTAAAGAAATCGGAGGCCACCAGGTTAGCAGCGTTTCTAAGGTTGAACCAGTCAAAAACGTTTAATTTTGACCCCAGCACGCCCCTGTCGCTTTGCCGGCGATCGTACAGTTCATGTCCCATACGCAGGGTACCCGTGATGTCGTTGCCCAATTTTGTTGAAAGCGTTGCTAAGAAGGTAGAACTGATTGCACGGAGGTTGGAGTTGAAATCACCCACAAATCCCTCGGCATTATCATAGGCACGTTCAACAGCGAAGCCTCTTAAACCAGGTGCCGTTCTAAAACGATTATCATTGTAAGTATCCAAACCGATGCGGTAATTCAAATCAAGCCATTTAAATGGGTTGTAAGCAAGCGTGAGTCCGCCGATCATCCTGTTTACATTGTCTTTTAATTTGTTAGTAGCGGCTCCGTAGATCGGGTTATTGGTACCTCTCCATAATTGGGTTCCGTTTGTATCGAGGTAATCTTTTACATTCCATCGCCCGGAGAAATAAGCAAGGCTTTCGCCATAGCGATCGGCATCATACTTATAGCCACCCGAATTTACAAAGTTCATGTTCATCGTTGCCTTCAGCTTGGCGCTGATCTTGATATCGGTGTTGAAGCGCGCGGAAAAATTTTTGTAATCAGTAAAAGGAAGCATTCCTTCCTGGGTAAAATAAGAGATGGAAGAATAGTACCGGATAATATCTGTACCGCCGGTTACCGATACCGAGTTACGCAATTGTTGACCCGTGCGGTAAGCCTGCTCGTAATTGTTGTTTAACACATCGGGATGAGTAGCGTCAATCGCCTTGGCTTCAGCGATGGTGGGCCCCCAGGCAGGGCCTAGCCCGATAGGAGTATATACCCCCAGGATACCGGCCGAGTATGTTTTCTGCAGATCGGGAGTTTTATTAGGGTTTTCGAATCCGTAAGTGCTGCTAAAGCCTACCTGCATGCCCCTACCTTTGCCTTTTTTAGTAGTGATTACTACAACGCCGCTTGCTCCCCTTAAGCCATACAGAGCAGTTGCCGCGCCGCCTTTCAATACGTTGATGCTTTCAATATCTTCAGGGTTGATATCAGATGCACGGTTACCTACTGATCTTACATTATAAGTATATCCCGTAGTAGCGGAAGCCCCTAGCGTTGATGTGCTGTTATCGATCAATATACCATCAATCACGAAAAGTGGATCGTTTGAGCGGCCAACGTCTATGGAGTTCACCCCGCGTATACGTATGCTTGCACCCTGACCAGGACCACCTCCAACACTGGATATAGTGGCACCCGCAATTTTGCCCTGCAGGGCGTTCACTACATTTGGCTGGTGATTGAGGTTTATTTCTGCAGAGTCAATTCCCTGGGTAGAGTAACCCAGCGCTTTTTTATCGCGGCTGATGCCAAGCGCAGTCACTACCACCTCGTTTAGCTGGTTCTGGTCATCAGATAACATAACATCGATGGTTGAGCGCGGACCAACTTTAATTTCCTGCGTGCCATATCCAACAGAACTGAAAATAAGGAGAGTATTATTGCCGGGCACCTTAATGTTATAATTGCCGTTTGCATCTGTTGTGACACCCGTATTGGTACTTTTAATTATGACACTTGCTCCAGACATCCCCAGGCTGTCTCTGGCAGCGGCCACCCTGCCGCTAACATTTTTCTCTTGCGCCAATGAATCAAGAGACCACAATGATAGTACCAGTAGTAGTACTGAAAGGTTTGTTCTCATATTAAATACAGTTAATTTGACGATTAATAAGCAATATACTTATATATTGATTTTTTAAGGATTACGAGACATATTTTTAAATTGGTAATAAATTCTAATTAGCATTTATCAATAACAATCCAGTCTTTTTTCAGAAAAAAAATTGGTTTGCAAAAAATACGTGGTTAAGATTTATTTTCACTTTTCGCGAATCAACAATATCAAAATAGGGATGATAAATAACGCTTCTAATTATGAAACTCCTGTTCTATGTATTTCTTTTGGCAACAGCTAGCCCTTATTTTAAGGCAACCGCTCAAGGTTTTACGCTGCATGATGTACTTGGATATCCTTTTCCGACGGAACTAACCAGTTCAGGCATGGGTTCAAAGTTAGCGTGGGCCTTCAACGAGCGCGGCGTTAGAAATGTTTACGTGGCAGAAGGGCCAGCTTTTGTGCCCAGAAAGATAACCGGGTATGTTTCAGACGACGGACAAGAAATCAGTAGCTTATCGATATCCAAAGATGGCAAATGGGTGGTATTCGTCAGGGGTGGTGACCACAGTTCCGGTGAACCGGGTGCTACTGTGAACCCGGCTTTTATGGCTGAACCTCCCAAAGTACAGGTGTGGAGTGTGCCTTTTGCAGGTGGTGAAACCATTCTCCTGGGGGAAGGCGATTTCCCGCGCCCGTCACCCGTAAGCAGCGAGGTCGCTTTTATCAAAGGCGGGCAGGTATGGATTTCTCCTATAAACGGAGCAACACCTTCGAAAGCCTATTTCACTACAAGGGGAATTAACAGTGCCATCCAATGGTCTCCGGACGGTTTAAAGCTCGCTTTTGTATCAACCCGTACCGATCATGCATTTGTAGGAGTATTTACTAACCTGGCTACACCCATAAAATGGCTGGCTCCATCGTTTTCGAGAGATGTGTCGCCTCGCTGGTCGCCTGATGGTAAAAAGATTGCTTTTATCAGGTTGCAGGGGTCGGGAGGTGCGCCGGATTCTATCCTGGTGGAAAGACACAGGCCATGGTCTATCTGGACAACAGACCTTGAGACGGAAACCGCTACATGCGCCTGGACTTCCCCTGCAACTTTACGTGGTTCTGTTCCCTCAACCGACGGCGGTTTCAACTTGAACTGGGTTGCAGGAGACCGTATTGTCTTTCTTTCCTACCAGGATGGTTGGCCGCACCTTTATTCCTTACCTGCACATGGGGGACAACCTTTACTGCTGACACCTGGCAATTTCATGGTAGAACACCTCAGGGTGAGTCCAGACATGAAATGGCTGCTCTGCAGTGTTAATACAGGCCCGGATAAACTAGACATAGACAGGCGACATATTGCTAAGGTTCCTGTAGACAAGGCGGCAATGGAACTACTTACGCCAGGAACAGGAATGGAAACTAATCCCGTGATATCAGGTGATGGATCCTCAATTGCTTTTTTAAGTGCAACGGCACAACGGCCACTGCTGCCCGCGGTGATGGCAACTGAAAAAGATACATTCAGGTTGCTGGGCCAGGATCATATTCCGATCGGGTTTCCTACAAAACAACTGGTGACGCCCAGGCAGGTTATCTTCAAAGCACCTGATGGTACTAACGTGCACGCACAACTGTTTGAACCGGCCGTTGCCAAAGCAAAAAGGCCCGCAATTGTATATGTGCATGGCGGCCCACAACGGCAGATGGTGTTAGGATGGCATTTTATGGATTACTACTCGATCGATTACGCGCTTAACCTGCTGCGCGGCCACGCTTACCTTGATCATAGCAGCGAGCTTTCAACACCCTTCGTGATTGTGCCTGTTGTTGCTTGGCTTTTCCACGCAAAGGAAAAGCCCAACCAGGTGTCGATCAAACGTATGGTGCGGTGGTTTTATCTCGCTCAGGCGAGACAGCGCTACTCGGTTGGCGTCCTTCAGAAACTCAATACTG
>JBBJOD010000301.1:0-6514 GCA_037721715.1 Chitinophagaceae bacterium
CTCTTTGATCACATATCATAAGGGTGGGGAATGGATGAAAAAGCTCGAGACGTTCCTTGGCAGACCAATGTTCGATTCCTGCATGCAGGCCTATTATGATAAATGGATGTTTCGTCATCCCTATCCGGAAGACTTTAAGAAAATACTGGAATCTACAAGTGGCAGAAGTGTCGATAATCTTTTCCGGGAACTAGATAAAAAGGGTAGCTTGTTGCCGCCAGTAAAAAGAAGTTTTCAACTTGTTTCGTTTTTCAACTTCAAAGACGGTCATGCTAAAAATTATATTTCCATTGCACCTGTTGCAGGATATAATACTTACGATGGTTTTATGCCCGGCGCCCTGATTCATAATTACCAATTGCCACTTAACCGGTTCTCATTTTTCGCCATGCCCTTATATGCTGCTAAAAGCAAGCAGTTTAATGTACTGCTAAAGGCATCTTACAGCTGGTATCCGGATAATGTTATTTACAAGGTAAACCTGGGAATAAATGCGGCAAGATTTTCTATAAATGAATATCAGAACAGTGTAGATGAAAGAATAATTGCCCGGTTCAAAAAATGGGTACCCTACCTGCGGGTGACGTTCAACCAGGATAATACTTCGTCTAATACAGAACGTTATATACAGTTTAAGTCGTTCTTTATTAATGAAGACGCATTTGATTTCAGGCAGGTAATACAAGGCGTAGATACGAGCAATATTGTCAAAACTATTTCGGCAAGAAGAAACCTGAACCAGTTAAAATTTGTTATAGATAACAAACGCATGTTGTATCCTTATCGGGCTGAATTCCAGGTGGAGCAACAGGATGCTTTTGTACGAGCTGCTTTCACAGGAAATTATTATTTTAATTATTCAAACGGACCAGGAGGACTCGCTTTGCGGCTGTTTGTTGGCAAGTTTTTCTATACAATCGCAAAGACCATTCAGCAGCAATTTCAAACTGATCGGTATCATCTTAACCTGTCAGGTGCAAATGGGTATGAAGATTATACCTACAGTAATTATTTTGTGGGTAGAAACGAGTTTGAAAATGTGGGTAGCCAGCAAATGATGATCAGGGATGGTGGCTTTAAAGTTAGAACAGATCTCCTGAGCAAGAAGATTGGTAAAACGGACGACTGGCTGATTGCAGCGAATTTTACGACTGCCATTCCACACCAGTGGAACCCATTGAAGGTTTTGCCATTTGAAATACCCCTTAAACTGTTCGCCGATATCGGCACTTTTGCAGACGCCTCAGCACAACAAGCTAAAAAAGGGAGCTTTCTTTTTGATGCCGGCTTGCAATTATCTTTGTTAAAGGAAAGTATTATGATTTATATCCCTGTGATAAATAGTTCAGTCTTTAGCAATTACTTCAAATCAACGCTTGGAAACAACAGGTTACTAAAAACAATTTCTTTTAGCATAGATATTCAAAACTTTAACTGGCAAAAACTGGACAGAAAAATTCCGTTCTAACGGCCATTCATTCACCATACCAGCAATTTTATGTTTCAATGACAGCCGGTAACTCGATACGATATTTAACAAATGAAAGCATTGATAAAATGAAATGGGATCAATGCATAGCGAACGCCGATAATGGGTTGATCTATGCTCAATGTTTTTTCCTGGATGGAATGAGCCGCCATTGGGATGCACTGGTTTTAAATGACTACAAGGCGGTAATGCCACTAACCTGGAATAAAAAGTATGGAGTATATTATTTGTATCAACCATTTCTTTGCGCCTGCCTCGGAGTGTTTGGTAATGATCTAAACGCCGCAATCGTGGAATCTTTTCTTACGGCAGTACCACGAAAATTCAGGTACTGGGACATTTATCTTAACAACGGTAACTTGTTTCCTCTAAAAGGTTTTAGCCTTTACCAAAGAGTGAATCATACACTGGATTTAAATAAACCTTACGAAGAGTTGTACAGTAATTTTCGTTCTAGCTATAAGCAACTACTGAAAAGATTTGAAAATACAGCTAGTAACATCGTAAAAGATATTCCCGTGGAGGAAGTGATCACCCTGGCTAAGGCTCAACTCGATCCATTATTTAATATAACGCAAGCCGATTTTAATAATTTTGAACAATTATACAATAATAGCAGCCAGGCAAGATCAGCTACAAATTATGGCATTTATTCTTCAAAGGGTGAGTTATTGGCATCAGGGTTATTTTTATTAGCTAATAAAAGGGCTTATTATATTCTGGCTGGCAATCACCCAAACGGACGAACGATAGGAGCATCGCACCAGGTAATTCATTCCTTTATCCGGGAACATGCATGCGAGGACCTTGTGCTTGATTTTGAAGGCTCGTCTATAGAAAGGATCGCCTTTTTTTTCAAAGGTTTTGGCGCCAAGGAAGAACTATATCCCGGAATAATAAATAATCGCTTGCATCCGTTCATTAAATGGTTGAAAGGTTAAGCTCTTACGCGGTTAAAAAGAATGTTTTTATGTCCGGAGTTATAGGGTGAAAGCGTGCCTTTATAAACTCGCTGTTGTTGAACGTGGATGTAATCAATAAAAGCGTTGTTCTTCCATCATCTTTTTTCAGTGGTAAAGTTTGCTGTCGCCTTGTAACTTAATTTATATAAGGTTAGTCTAAAGTTGTCCTGGCAATTCTTTTCGTTTCTTCATGATTTGTTCAGCAATCAGCAGGTCAGTCTGAGTAGTAATTTTGAAGTTAGTTATTTCACCTTCTACCAGGTAGACCAGTTGTCCGCGACTCTCAACCACACTCGCATCATCTGTAAATGATTCTTTGTAATCCTGGTCAAAAGCCTCCTTTATAATATCACTTAAAAATGTTTGAGGTGTCTGAATAATTCTCACCTGTTTGCGGTCTATCATTTCATTACCGGTTAATGTTTCTATTCGCAGCGAATCAACTGCTGCGATAGCCGGTATGGCGTTACCTTTTTTAACGGCTGTTTCGTAGCATCTTTTGATGAGGCTGGATGTTACGAGGCATCGGACGCCATCGTGTATAAATACAACTGAATGATACGGAACAAGCGCTAACCCGTTTTTAACCGATTGAAAGCGGGTATGGCCGCCGTGAGCTATGATAATGCGATGTGCCTGTGGAATTGACTGAATGATGAGTTTTCCAGTATCAATATGCGCCTGGGGTAGCACTACTATAACGGTAATATCATCAAAAGCTTCAAAAAAAGCATGAATGCAGTACCAGATCACCGGCTTACCATGCACCAGCAGAAATTGCTTGGGCAAAATGCTCCCCATCCTTGTGCCTGTACCTCCGGCCACGACTATAGCAAATTTTTTCATTACGTTGGTTATTCGTTTACTGCTTTACCCAGGATTATCCCGATAAGGGTAACCGTTAGTTAAACTGCCTGATATTCCTTACAAAGTCTCTGCCTGATTACTCATCCCTCAGCAACTCCCGCTCTACTTCTTCCATCTGCACAATATCTCCTGCTTCACTTTCCGTAGGAACTACATTCATCAATTCCAAAAAGCCTTTCTTTTCAAGTATCTCCTCTACTTCAGGTCGTAATCCACAGATTACAAACGATGCTTCCTGGTCGTAATAGGTTTGCTGTACGTAAATTAGCGCTTTAGCAGCAGCGTCTGAGATGATATTAATGTCTTTTAGGTTAAGTACTACATTTTTCGTCGCATATTTTAAATACGTTAACAAACTATTCTCAAATTTCTCTGTCATAATAGCAGGAAGTTCATTTTCATTAATAGTAATGACATGGAATTTCTCCTTGGTATCAATTTTGACTTGCATAGTTCTTTACAATTTAAAGGCTTGTTAAAACGTTCTGATAACAAATAGGTAAAATTGAATATTACGTAAATCTTTATAACTACCACAACGGCTTGTTGGCCTTAAACATTAATCAAAAATATTCGTTATTATTGTATAACACAATCAAATAAAATGGATAACAATTTTTCAGCCCAGGTAAAGGAGATTATTTCGTTCAGCAGGGAGGAAGCTTTACGTCTTGGGAATGATTTTATTGGTACCGAGCACTTGTTACTGGGTTTGATTAGAGAAGGTGACAATACGGCCGTTCGCATCTTGAAAAGTTTCAATGTTGACTTATATGAATTGCGTAAGGAAGTAGAATTAGCGATAAAAGATAAAACCGGTAAAAACATAGCCAATATCAATAGCCTGCCACTCACCAAGCAAGCAGAAAAAGTGATTCGTGTAACGGTACTTGAAGCGAAAGCTTTAAAAAGTCCGACAGTGGAGACCGAACACCTGATGCTTTCTATTCTCAAAAACAAAGAAAACATAGCAACACAAATCTTAAATCAATTCGACGTGGATTACGATCTTTTTAGAAATGAATTAGGCGTTGTAAAAAGCAACGATGTCCGCAGTGAGTACGCGGATGAAAACGAGGATGATTTTGATGAAGAAAAAAAGTATTCCCAGCAAAAGGCTAAAACCGCAGGGAATGCAAAAAGTAAAACGCCTGTTCTTGATAACTTCGGAAGGGATATTACACGCCTTGCCGAAACGGGTGCCCTGGATCCTATAGTAGGAAGGGAGGAAGAAATTGAAAGAGTTTCCCAAATACTCTCTCGTCGTAAAAAGAACAATCCGATTCTTATCGGTGAGCCGGGTGTGGGTAAAACGGCCATAGTGGAAGGTTTGGCCCTTCGCATTGTTCAGCGCAAGGTGTCAAGGGTGTTGTTTGATAAACGTGTTATTTCTTTAGACCTGGCGGCGCTTGTTGCTGGTACAAAATACCGCGGACAATTTGAAGAAAGGATGAAGGCCATCATGAATGAATTGGAGAAGAACCGTGATGTGATTTTGTTCATAGATGAAATTCATACCATTGTTGGTGCAGGTGGCGCAAGTGGTTCTCTGGATGCGTCGAATATCTTCAAGCCGGCACTGGCACGTGGAGAACTTCAGTGCATAGGCGCTTCAACACTTGACGAATACAGGATGTATATTGAAAAGGATGGTGCGCTCGATCGCCGCTTTCAAAAAGTAATGATAGATCCTCCAACAGTGGAAGAAACTATTCAGATATTGACCAATATTCAGAGCAAATATGAAGATTACCATAACGTATCTTACTCTGTTGAGGCCATTGATGCCTGTGTTAAGCTGAGCGATAGGTACATGACCGACCGGTTGCTACCGGATAAAGCAATCGACGTGCTGGACGAGGTTGGTGCAAGAGTCCACCTAAAAAATATCAATGTTCCACAGGAGATATTAGACCTGGAGAAGAAAATTGAGGACATTAAAAATGAAAAAAATAAAGTAGTAAAGAGCCAAAAATTTGAAGAAGCCGCTTCTCTGCGCGATACCGAGAAACGCCTGGCTGAAGATCTGGAAAAGGCTAAAAATTTATGGGAAGAGGAAAGTAAGCACAAACGTTACCCCATCGACGAAGAAGCAATCGCTGAAGTGGTAAGTATGATGACCGGTATACCGGTAAAAAGAATGGTGCAGGCTGAGACAGAGAAGCTTCGTAAGATGAGTGACGATATGAGAGAAATGGTGGTCGGCCAGGATGAAGCCATTGAGAAAGTGGTGAAAGCCATTCAACGCAACAGGGTAGGATTGAAAGATCCGCGCAAGCCGATAGGTTCGTTTATATTTCTCGGGCCTACCGGCGTAGGTAAAACTGAATTGGCACGAGCATTGGCGAGGTATATGTTTGATTCTGAGGATTCTCTGATCAGGATCGACATGAGCGAATACATGGAAAAGTTCACGGTCAGCCGTTTAATCGGAGCTCCTCCCGGCTATGTAGGCTATGAGGAAGGCGGACAGCTTACTGAAAAAGTTCGCCGCAAGCCGTACTCCGTGATCTTGCTCGATGAAATAGAAAAGGCTCACCCTGATATATACAATCTTTTATTGCAGGTGCTTGATGATGGGCAATTGACGGATGGCCTCGGTAGAAAAATCGACTTTAAAAATTCCCTGATCATCATGACTTCAAACATCGGGGCAAGGCAGTTAAAAGATTTCGGAGAGGGTGTGGGCTTTGCTACAGCTGCAAGAACCCTTAATGCAGATGAAAATACAAAGGCCGTGATAGAAAAGGCACTTAAACGTACCTTTTCGCCCGAGTTCCTGAACAGGATTGATGATGTCATTATATTTAATTCACTAGAAAAATCACATATTTTCCAGATCATCGACATTTTGATGAAAGGAGTGATGAAGAGGCTGATTACTCTTGGATTTAGTCTTGAACTGACTGAGGATGCAAAGAATTTTATAGCGGAGAAAGGATACGATCAGCAGTTTGGAGCAAGGCCACTGCATCGTTCTATTCAGAAATACCTGGAAGATCCGTTAGCGGAAGAAATCCTTAATATGGCTGTAAAAAACGGCGATGTTTTGATAGCGGATCTGGATAAGGAAGCACAGAAGATCAGGTTCACACTGAAAGAGTCTTCCTCCAAAAAGTCTGAGAAGTCAGAAGCCTAAGTTAGATGATAATTTTTAACGCCATTCACATTTGTGAGTGGCTTTTTTTATGCCGGA
>JBBJOD010000302.1:0-6506 GCA_037721715.1 Chitinophagaceae bacterium
TTATGAATTTTAACAACAGGTGACCCTGGATAGGGTCTATCTTCATTAATGATAAATATCATTTTTAATGAAAAACAATTACAGTTTCCGGAAATTTATCAACGATGTACATCTCTGGTTAGGAATAGGTAGCGGTTTGATACTTTTTATTGTTTGCCTGAGCGGCACCATATATACATTCCGGCCAGAAATTGAGCGAGCTACAAGCTCGTCTAAATATTATGCTAAAATACCGGCAGGTAGTGCCCGATTATCTCCACAGCAACTCGTTGACCGTTTAGAGAACCAGTTCCGGGGAAAGGTCACTTCTATACTTATACCATCTGATGCCGCCTTGAATTACCAGGTAAGTATTAAGCCAGGCGGAGGAGAGGATGCTGCAATGGTGAGCAAGAAAACGAATATACTTCAAAAAGACCCTGGGGGAAAGGAACAGGTCATTGGTAAACCTGGTGTAGCAGGAGTAGGAGAAAACGAAAAAAAGGAGGAAGCCCGGCCAACTACCTATTTCGTGAATCCCTATACAGCGGCAGTTGCGGGAGAGCAGGGCGGCGGCAGTACCAGGTTCTTTGCGACAGTTATGCAACTACACCGGTGGCTGCTGATGGATCGCTCTACCGGTACAGTTATAGTTGGAATTGCAACGATCATCTTCGTTCTAGTCATTTTAAGTGGCCTCGTTATATGGCTTCCAAGGCGTATCCGAAACCTAAAACAGGGGCTTACGATCAAGTTTAGTTCTAACTGGAAAAGAATCAACCATGACCTGCACAATGTGCTTGGTTTTTACACCATGCCGCTTCTACTGATCATGGCACTTACCGGGCTGTGCTGGTCTTTTGAATGGTACAAGAATGGTTTAAGTAATGTGCTCGGAGCAAAAGTTTTCAGGGGAAGAAATGAAAAACCTATGCAATCGCTAGCTGGTTCTGAAAATGCTGCAACCGTTTCGCTGAATGTTCTTCTGGCCAGCACTGACAAATTATTTTCTTACCCGGGTGATGTTCGCGTTGCCTTTCCTGCAGATGAGCTTGGTTCCATCTCGGTAAGTAAAAATAAGACAGGATTTTTGGCTTTTCCAGGAGCGGACAAAATTGAGTTTGACAGGTTTACCGGCAGGGAACTTAAAACGGAGTATTTCAGCAACAAGCCTTTAAATCAAAAAATTGCTGACTCTATCAAACCATTGCATACCGGTGAGATTTATGGCCTGTTTTCAAAAATTCTCTACTTCATCGCATGCCTGGTAGCAACCACGTTGCCTGTTACAGGAACCATTATCTGGATCAACAAATTAAGAAAGAAAGCAAGGGTCACGTCTTCGGCAAGGCAGCGGCAGGCTGCTTCTGTTCCTGTTTAAAAATTTGAATTTGCTGTTAGCTGTAGGTAATGAATACGAACATCGTGTTTCAAACGGGGCTACTAACGGAGACTTTACGAATTATATTCCATTCTTTAAACACGTGGCTCTTCACGTAGCCGTTCTGCTATTCATTGGTTTTCGATTAGCATAACAACATCTCAGATCACTAACTATTTGTTTAAATCGAAGCTTCACCCGGGGTTTGTACGCTTTTAGGGAAAGAGACACCTTTAACCGCGGCTTCGTAGGAGCCACGAAGCAACAGCTGTCGTTTGTTCACCAGGTGTCATATTCGGCCATTTCGCGGGGCCAGTAATTTCCGCAGGAATGACATTACGATCATAAGTAGATTTTATTTAATTTTAAAAAAAAATCATGAGCATTTTTAAAAATATTCTAAGGCCTTTTGTAGAATTCAAGGAAGAGCCAAAGGAGGAACCAGGTACGGATTATATGGCCGAACCCATTAAAATGAACACTAGTTCCGTGCAGGAGGTAGGCAAAACTATGACCGCTTCTACCGTTGCATCGGAACCGGCAAAATCTACTACCTATGATGCGAACAACGCAGGTAGTTTAAAAGCATCAACATCCCCGGAATACCAGAAGCATTTCGACGATCTGATCGATGAAGCCAATGCCAAAAATCCTCTTTTTGAAGGTACCGACCTCAAGGAATTTATTGAAAGCAAAGTAGATGTGGAAGCTATTGCAGATGAAGAAACCAGGTATAAAACGGCTTTCAACGTTTTAAGGAGAACAGGGCTCACGAAAGAAAGGCTGGTAACAACAGGAAAGCATTATATTAATATTGTTGAAAATGATCTTAAAGGATTCGAGAGTGCATACACCCAGCAGTATAAAACAGATGTTGAACAAATGGAACAGGCGATGCAGCAAAAAGTACTTGAACTAAAATCATTAAACGACCGGATCGCCTTGCTCAGCGAAGAGATAACGAAAACAAACGAGATGGTGGCAAAGAGTAAGGACCGTCTCAATGCTAACAAAAGCGCTTTCATGATTGCAGGTGAAAACAAGAAGAAAGAACTCCAGGCTGAATTAGAAAAAATTAACCAGTATTTTCTATAAATCAATTATTAAATAAATTTTATGGCAAACGAGTTAATTAAAAACTTTGAGGTTAATAAACAGGATGCAAAGAAAACATGGGGTACAATATTAACGATAGTGATCATGGTTGCTTTGGCAGTGTTATTTTATATATACGTTCTGCCGTTTCTTTTGTCAATAGTCTGGGGAACCATTCAACTGGTTATAGGGATAGCTATAGCAATTGTATTGCTGATGATTTTTACAAATCCTAAGTTCTGGAGAGGAATGCGCTATTTTTCAGAAGCAATCGCCCAGGGAACATTAGGCTGGGCCATTGAAATGAACCCCTGGAACATCCTCAACCTGCAGGTGGAAGAAGCAGAAAAAGACAGGGACCAGCTAAGAATTCACGGCGAGAAACTTAAAGCCCAGGAATCGTCTCTGCATATTCAACTGGAAGAAAATGAAAAGAATTTACGACAGGCCCAGGAAGAAGTTAAAATCTGCCAGGCAAGGCTTCAGAAAAACCCCGACGACTTCGATACCCAGCTCGCCCTGGAAACATCTGCTACCAATTTCAACAATGCCAAAGATTTCATAGACGGAGTAAAACCAGTGGCAAATGATGTTAAGAACCTGGTTGTATTTGCTGACAAGGCTTACAGGAAATCAGGTGTAGCCCTACTGAATTCGAAAAATACCATCAAAATTCAAAAGGCGAAATATGATGCAGTTACTACTGCTTCTGCTACCATGGGGAAGGCAATGAAAGCTTTTACTGGCAATACAGATCTGAACAGTGATGCCGACGTTGCTATCCAGAAAATACGGCAGGAGGTCGCTAATAAAATCGGGGGCATCAAATCAGCCATTCAAATAACATCGCAGGCGATGAATGCACAGGATTTGAAAGACGCCGCCAAAGTTTCCATTGCAGCACAAACTGCCACTCAGCTCGATGTAGACAGAACCTTCAATTATTCAGATTCAGTACAGTCTTCAGCCGCCCAAATACAAAATGTGAATACTGGCAAAGACAGCGGTAAAAATAAATACATGGATTTTCTTAAAGACTAGTACCTGGTAAAAAAAAATTAATTAATTACAACATAAAACATACATTAAAATGAAGATTAAGCCAGCTGGGAAAATTGCAATATTTCTTGCGATTGGTGTTATAGCATATTTTGCGTTCAGACAATACCTGCCAAAGAACAAGGCAGATGAAACATCTGAGATTACCAATAATGCACCTGCAAATACTAACCGGAACGAGCAAACGTCAGGCAACGGCTCTTCTTCCACTCCTCCTTCATCTAATACCACGTCTACAAACACAGAAGCCCGTGAGTTTAATTATGTTCCCGAGAAACCAGTAAGTGGAACGTTAAGAGGTGTGGTAGAAGTGGGTGCTTCGGGGTTCAACTCATTTGTGATCAATATGGATGCACAAAAGCGGTGGGAAATTGTGTCCAAAGATTTTGGGGAATCGCTCGCTTACGAAGGACTTGCTACCACAGAAGATATCAGGGCCGGACTTAAAAAATACCTGGCAGGCATGTTTGAGAAAGGAGTTAACAAAACAAATATGCATTTTGTAATATCTTCCGGTGCACAAAAGGAGCCTAAAACACAGATCATTGTTAACGAACTTAAGAAGATTGGGTATATCGTTAACACTGTTACCGCCGACCAGGAAGGCAAGTTTGCATTGAAAGCTACCGTGCCTCCTACCTTCCAGGATAATTCTTTCCTGGTAGACCTCGGCTCAGGAAACACAAAAATCTCCTGGAACCAGGGTGATGCGCTTAAAGCCCTCGAAGCACCTGGTGCGAAGTATTACGAACACAACACCCCGAACGAAAGTGTATTCACAGAAGTAAAAAACCAGGTCAGCAAAATCCCTGAGGGTAAGAGAAACGTTTGTTTTATAATTGGAGGTGTTCCTTTTACCCTTGCAAAACAAACACGAAAAGGAGATGAAAGATACACCGTGCTTAATGCGCCTGATTTCTACAAAGCAGGCAACGACAAGAAAACTGAAGCTGGATTGAATATTTACAAGGCCATCGCTGATGGAACCAAATGTGACACATTTGTTTTCGACTGGGACGCAAATTTCACGATCGGATTTCTGCTAAGCCTTCGCTGATTTGCAGTAATCTCCAATTCGACTTCATGCTTATTAAAGTAGACCTAATAGGTTAAAGGACTATTAGGTCTATCTCGCACATTGAAACAACCTGACAATTTAACCTGGATGCAGCCCTGCATTGGAATTATACATGTAAGGTTTTTTTAACCAGGTGGTGTGTTATTGTTAGCCTAATTGCCATCAAGCAAATTTCCTAATCCGCCCAATACACTTCCTTCTTCTTTACGCCTGCCGATACCATAAGAAATGATCTTGCTGGCAAGGCGGCTAATGGGCAATGATTGCAACCAAATTTTTCCAGGCCCCCGTAGCACCGCGAAAAATAGACCTTCACCACCGAATACCCAGTTGCGAACACCTTTCACCATTTCAATATCGAATTGTACATTGCCGGTATAAGCCACAACGCAACCAGTATCCACCCTCAGCAATTCACCAGGGGCCAACATTCGCTCAACTACATACCCGCCCGCATGCATAAATGCCATGCCGTCGCCCTCTATTTTTTGCATAATGAATCCTTCTCCTCCAAAAATTCCTGTTCCCAATTTGCGTTGAAGATGTATGCCAATGCTTACACCTTTCGCAGCACACAGAAATGCATCTTTCTGCGCAATGATCTTGCTACCATGTTCCTGCAGGTCCAGAGCAATGATTTTACCGGTGTAAGGTGCAGCAAAACTCACTTTTCTTTTAATGCTGCCTACATTTGTAAAGGCTGTCATAAAAAGGCTTTCCCCAGTCAAGACCCTTTTACCGGCGGCGAGCAATTTCCCAAAAAGGCCACCCTGCTGTTGTTGCGAGCCGTCTCCAAAGATGCTTTGCATCTGCACCTGGTCTTCCATCATCATAAACGCACCACTTTCTGCAATGGCTGTTTCGTTAGGGTCGAGCTCAATTTCGACATATTGTAATTCTTCACCATAAATTTTGAAGTCAATCTCATGGTTGTTGCGCATGGTTGTATGTTTGTTTAGTTGGTTAAGAGTCTATCAGCATTCAGATAGTCCGCTGTGGGCGGTCAGCTCTGGCAATCCTTTACTTATCAAAATGCGTTTCTTTTTCTTATGTACTGCCAGACGCCAGCATGGCGTCTCTACGATTCCTGATAAACGATCGGTGACAGCTCCTCACTTAAACCAACCGGAATACTTCACATAATTGTTCGCTATCCTGTTGATCTCCCCTGTTATTAAATCCTCTGAAATATCTTTTACTTTTTTTGCGGGAATGCCCGCGTAAATGCTTCCACATTCTACGCGCGTACCTTCCAATACCACGGCACCTGCGGCTATAATCGAGTTGCTACCTATAATCGCATTGTCCATAATGATAGCACCCATACCTATCAGCACATTGTCTTTCACCGTGCATCCATGTACAATCGCATTATGACCTATAGATACGTTATCACCGATGCAAACTTTTGTTTTCTGGTAAGTGGCATGTATTACCGCACCATCCTGCACATTCACTTTGTTGCCGATCCGGATGCTGTTCACATCTCCTCTAACCACTGCATTGAACCAGAAGCTGCACTCGTCACCTGCGATCACATCGCCGACTACCGTTGCATTAGGCGCCAGGAAGCAATCATTGCCAAACTGCGGATATACTCCTTCAACCGGTAAAATAAGTGCCATATTCAGTTACTTTATCTAAGCAAATATCTTTCAAATTCATCAGCCTTTACGAAATTCCTTCATCTTTGCTGGTAGTGAAATTACAAATAACTGATTGACGAGTATGAATCAACGGGAACTATTTCTGCGCCATGTTGCACAGACGTCACAATCGCCACTGGCACTTGAGATATTGAAAGCTGAAGGTGTATTTTTATACGATGTAAATGGCCGTGTTTACCTCGACTTAATTGGAGGTATCAGTGTTTGCAATAGCGGGCACCGTCATCCCCGCGTGGTAGAGGCCATA
>JBBJOD010000303.1:0-6465 GCA_037721715.1 Chitinophagaceae bacterium
CGGATTCATAACCCGAAGGTCGGCAGTTCAAGTCTGCTTCTCGCTACCGTTCATAAGCCGCAGTTCAATACACTGCGGCTTTGCTTTTTGCATAACCGCCCAGTTAACAATAACAGAAATTTACACCTGCTTTAGATTTTACTTGCTATATTAGTACACGATAAAACTTTGCTGAATGGGTCCTTTTTCATTGATTGTTTTGCTATTGGCTGCTGTAGCTTTTTCGGCCGGTGGTATTGCCGTTGCTAAGATTTTTGTAAAAGGAACAAAGAATCCGCAAAAAGGTCAAACGTACGAATGTGGAGTTCCTACCAAAGGTGCCAGCTGGATCCAGTTCAATGTTGGTTATTATTTATTTGCATTGGTATTTCTCCTTTTTGACGTAGAGTTAATTTTCTTATATCCCTGGGCCGTTGTAGTGAAGAAACTGGGAATGGTTGCATTTGCAGAGATACTGATCTTTCTTTTTATTCTTTTTACCGGGTTGCTTTACGCGCACAAGAAAGGCGCGTTGAAGTGGATGTAATATAATTAGTGATGAGTTATGAAAGATGGGTGATATGTTGTTGCATAACAGGTGAATTTCAAAAGACGGCGTGCTCTGGCTAAAAAAATATTATTTATGAGTGTATCAGACAATAAAGATCCTATTACAATTGAATCACAGCAAACTGAACCGTTTCCCGGTGACGTACACCCTACGGCAGGAGGTGGCATTGTAATAAGCAAGCTGGATGAAGTAATCAACTGGGCCCGTTCTAATTCATTATGGCCACTCATCTTCGGAACCAGTTGCTGCGCCATCGAAATGATGTCGACAGCTGCCGCCAAATACGATTGGTCACGTTTTGGATTCGAGGTGGCTCGTGCCACTCCCCGGCAGGCGGACGTGATCATCATTGCCGGTACAATTGTTAATAAAATGGCGCCGGTTTTAAAGAGATTGTACGACCAGATGGCTGATCCGAAATATGTAATTGCTATGGGTGCCTGTGCAACAAGCGGCGGCCCTTTCTTTTATAATACCTATTCCGTTGTAAAAGGAGCCGATCACATTATACCTGTTGATGTCTATATTGCTGGCTGTCCTCCCAGGCCAGAAGCTCTTATTCATGCGTTAATAACGCTTCAGGAAAGGATAAAAAGCGGTGCCACCCGTGAACAAATCAAAGTTGAAAAATTTTAAAGGAGATTCGCGGTAAATGAAACAGATTTCTTCGTTTATACATTACTGAATGCACAATGAAACACTAAAATCAATGTTGGTAGAATTGGTACCCCTGGCAGTTTTTGAAGAAGGGTCCGAATGGCCTACCATTATGATCGAGCCGGCCTCATGGAAATCATTGGCACTCCTGCTTACTACTACTCCAGCCCTTCAATTTGACTTCTTGTTTTGCCTTACCTGCGTTGATTGGAAAACGCACCTTGGTATGGTCTTTCATATTACATCTACGCTGCATCGGCATACAGTGGTAGTAAAGGCAAAACTCAACCGGGATCATCCTGAAATTGACACGGTTTCCGACATTTGGAAAACCGCTGAATTTCATGAACGCGAGGTATATGATCTTTTTGGTGTAAAGTTTTTAAAGCACCCCGACCTGCGTCGGTTATTCCTGACAGATGACTATGTGGGATGGCCTCTCAGGAAAGACTTTGAGGATGCCGTCAACATGATTAAGTTATAGCTGCTTTTAAATTTTCAAGCATGTTTGAAGAAGTTGGAACAACAGAACAGGGCGATCTTATAATCAATGTAGGCCCACAACACCCTTCTACTCATGGTGTGCTGCACCTGATCATTACCCTGAACGGAGAAACAATTAAGAATGTAGAACCACATCTTGGCTATATACACCGCTCAATAGAGAAAATGTGCGAAAGCCTGACGTACAGGCAGTTCATTTATGTTACCAGCCGTATGGACTATCTATCGTCGCATATTAACAATCATGGTTGTGCGCTGTGTGTAGAAAAAGGACTAGTAGTAGAAATTCCGCCACGTGCAAAAGTGATACGGGTTTTAATGGATGAGCTTACCCGGCTTGCTTCTCACCAATTATGGTGGGGTGCCATGGCAATGGATGTCGGTGCGCTGACGCCGTTCTTTCATGCTTTCCGGGAAAGAGAAGCAATCAATGATATCATGGAAGAAACATGTGGTGCCAGGCTTACCATGAATTACATGGTGCCGGGTGGCGTAATGTTCGACCTGCACCCTAACTTTCAAAGCAAAGTGAAAGATTTTATTGCACTTTTTAAATCGAAAATTGATGAGTACGATGAACTGGTAACCAGTAATATTATTTTTAAGAACCGCATGAAAAATATCGGGTATCTTTCTAATGAAAATGCTGTTTCCTTCGGTTGTACAGGCCCAACCGCAAGGGGTAGTGGGGTTAGCTGCGACATCAGGAAACTATACCCTTATGAAATTTATGCGCAACTGGATTTTAGGGAGATCACAGAAACAGGTGGCGATTGCTTTTCCCGCTACCTGGTCAGGTTACAGGAAATGCGACAATCGCTGTATATTATTGAACAACTGATTGATAATATTCCTGAAGGCGATTTCCAGGCTAAAACAAAGGCTGTAATAAAATTGCCTAAAGGCGAATTTTATTCAAGAGTAGAAACAGCACGTGGAGAATTCGGCGTTTATATTGTAAGTGAAGGTGGAATGACACCTTATCGCATAAAATTCCGATCGCCAGGTTTCTCGAATCTTTCTGCTCTGAATCATATGGCGAAAGGTCATAAAATTGGTGACCTGGTAGCAATCATGGGATCTTTAGACCTGGTGATTCCAGACATCGACAGATAGTAATTTAAAAGTATCTAAAAAAATTCAGCAGCTGGCTAGCCCTAATTGCCAGGTGAAATTAAAAATGTTTAGCCTTGAAAATATAACCAGTTCCATCAATGCCTGGCTTTACAGCGCTTTCCATCCAACGGTGGCACTGGTTATCGAATTTTTAATCATTGGCTTATGTGCGATCACTTTATTCGCCCTGCTTGGATTGGTACTTGTATTGATGGAAAGAAAAGTTTCCGCCTACATGCAGATCCGGATGGGGCCTAACAGGGTTGGGCCGGGTGGCATGCTGCAGACCGTTGCAGATACTTTGAAACTTGCGATGAAGGAAGGCCTGACACCGGATGGTGCCGACAGGTTCTTATTTAACCTGGCTCCTTATGTCGTAATGATTATTGCCATGCTGATCCTGGCGCCCATTGCTTTTGCAAAAGGTTTTCAGATATGGGATATCAATATCGGCGTTCTTTATGTTTCAGCCATTTCATCTTTGTCAGTGATTGGTATTTTAATGGCCGGCTGGGCCAGCAACAATAAATATTCACTCCTGGGCGCCATGCGCAGTGGGGCACAGATAGTAAGCTATGAATTGTCTGCCGGCTTATCAATCATTTCAATGGTAGTACTAACGGGTAGCCTGCAAATCTCTGAAATAATTTCTTCTCAGCAGAACGGTTGGTGGATACTCAAGGGGCATATCCCGGCCGTTATTTCGTTTGCTATTTTTATGATTGCGGTAACGGCAGAGACCAACCGGGCGCCGTTCGATCTTGCCGAAGCGGAATCTGAACTCACAGCCGGTTTTCATACCGAATATTCAGGGATGAAGTTTGCTTTATTCTTCCTGGCCGAGTATGTAAACGTTTTTATTGTATGTGCAATCGGGGCCACATTGTTTTTCGGTGGATGGATGCCTTTTCATATCGGGAACTGGACGGCATTCAACCATATTATGGATTACATTCCCTCTTCTGTTTGGTTTATGGCTAAAACTTTCCTTCTTATATTCCTGATCATGTGGTTTCGCTGGACGTTTCCGCGATTGCGGATAGATCAGCTGCTTCACCTGGAGTGGAAGTTTTTGCTGCCGATCAGTTTGTTTAACTTACTATTGACAACGCTGGTAGCAATTATGGGATGGCATTTTTGAGTAAGTGCTGGAAATTTCCAGGCAAAAATTTATTCTAACAGGGAACCTACACAACATGTATTTAAAAAATACATATCGGACGTTTTTAGTGCTGTCAAGTCGTTACTGAAAGGCATGAAACTGACTGGTTACTATTTTACACACCGCAAAGAGATCATCACGCAGCAATACCCTGATAACCGGGCTGAACTGAATTTGCCGTCACGTTTTCGCGGTGAAGTGGTTATGATACACGATGAGAACAACGAGCACCGATGCACCGGGTGTACCGCATGCGAACTGGCTTGTCCAAATGCTACTATTAAGATCATTACAAAGTTTGACGTTAACCCGGAAGGCAAAAAAAAGAAAGCAATAGACACATTTGTGTACCATCTTGAACTTTGCACCATGTGCAATCTATGTATAGAGGCTTGTCCTACAGATGCGATCAAAATGGCGCAGAATTTTGAGCACAGTGTATTCGACCGAAGCCTCCTCACGAAGAAATTAAACAAACCGGGTTCTAAAATCAGGGAGGGTATTGAATAAATGAGTGCATCCTCGGTCATATTTTATCTTTTGGCTGCATTTATCCTGGGAAGCGGGTTAATGGCAGTTACAACAAGAAAAATTTTTCGTTCGGCCATCTGGTTACTTTTTTCATTAACAGGAATTGCTGGTCTTTATTTTTGGATGCAGATGGAATTCATCGCTGCCGTGCAAGTGGTGGTTTATGTAGGCGGAATTGTGGTGTTGATTATTTTTTCCATTTTTCTTACTCAACAGTCGGGTAACCAGATGTTGAAGCCGATACGTGTTAGGTGGGTGGTTTCATCCGTAGCAGTAGTTGCTGGTTTTCTGCTGACATCTTTGCTTATTTACCCACATTCATTTGAAGTAACCGGCAAGCAATCTTTAGAAGTAGCTGTTTCAAATATAGGTACCCAGATGTTGAGTACTACCGATCATGGATATGTGCTGCCGTTTGAGGTAGTAAGTATATTGCTACTCGCTGCAATGATCGGTTGTATTGTAATTGCTATGAAACCGGCCAGGGGAGTTGACCCCTAAGAAATTAACCGCAAAAGACACAGAGGAGGAACCAAGAACTGGCGTAAGTGTTCCAACAGATTCAAACAGGTATATCGAACACAAGGCAATTCCAGTTGGACAACTTGTGCCTGCCCCTCGTGAATGGCAGTAAACGCAGAGTATAAAACTCGGCATTAATAAAAAACGAAAAATATAAAAACGCTACTATTCATGGTCCCACTCAATCATATCCTGTTAGTCAGCACCGCGCTTTTCTTCATCGGCATGTTCGGCCTCTTTACACGCCGGAATATGATTACCATGTTGATGTCTATCGAACTGCTGTTAAACAGCGTAAACATCAATTTTATAGCATTTAATAAATACCTGCATACTGATAAACTGGATGGTGTGTTCTTTACAATTTTCATAATCACCATTGCTGCTGCGGAAGCCGCTGTTGCAATTGCCATCATCATCAATTTGTACAGAAGCCACCAATCAATTGATGCGGAGGACGCAGGTGAATTGAAACTGTAACGCGAATTTTAAACAACATATTCATATAAGAAACCAACGCTCATGCCACCCAACTTCCATTTAACCCTGCTACTGCTACTGCCATTGGGCAGCTTTGTATTATTGGGATTATTTGGAAGAAAATACCTGAACCGGTCTTCAGGCATCATTGGTACTCTTTCGATACTTGCCGTTACTTCCATTGCCTTTTACACGGCCTGGCAATACTTTTTTGTAAATGGCCGGTTAAATGGCACCTATCCACACATCGTTGCCGTGACTTACGAATGGTTACAATTCTCCCCCGGGTTCTCCATTGATATGGGAATATTGCTTGATCCTATTTCGGTAATGATGATTGTGGTAGTAAGTTTTGTGTCACTCATGGTGCACATTTTTAGCCTCGGTTATTTGAAAGGAGAAGAACGCTTTGCTACCTATTATGCTTTCCTGGCTTTGTTTACTTTTTCCATGACGGGCCTGGTGCTTTCTTCGAATATCCTGCAGATTTACATTTTCTGGGAACTGGTGGGAATATCCTCTTACCTGCTTATAGGGTTTTATTTTCAAAGACCTGCTGCCGTTGCAGCTTCAAAAAAAGCTTTCATAGTAACAAGATTTGCAGACTTGGGCTTCCTCATAGGCATACTGATCCTTGCCTTTAACGCTGAAACGCTTGACTTCAACACCCTGATTGAACGACTGACCAGCAATTCACCCCAGCTGCTTCACATGACGAGCGTTTCTTTCCTGGGGGTTTCATTGCTTACATGGGGACTAACGCTTGTCTTCATCGGTGGTGCCGGCAAGTCGGCCATGTTCCCACTGCATATCTGGTTACCAGACGCCATGGAAGGACCTACACCAGTGTCTGCTTTGATTCACGCGGCTACTATGGTAGTGGCCGGAGTATACCTTGTCGCAAGGTTATTTCCTGTATTTGCTGTTTCCGCTCCTGCCGCCT
>JBBJOD010000013.1:0-22210 GCA_037721715.1 Chitinophagaceae bacterium
CTGGATAATAAAGTTGTACCAGTCTGCCACCCAAACGGCACCATCCGGACCTACCTCGGTCTGCACAGGGCCCGACCATTCATCCGAACTTGCTAACATGTTCCAGCCGTCTTTTTCTTTAAAACCAGCGCCACTTGGTTCGATGATGGCATTGTGAATAAGCCGCACTGTTGGTTCGCAAATAAATGCAATACGGTTCCAGTATTCCATTGGGAAGCTCCTGGCGGTATAAAGATGATGACCAGCTGCGGAAGTAAACCCACCGACCACATCTACCTGCCTGAGATTGGGCGTTAAGGTGTGCGAATCATAATGACCATCTATCTTCTGGACAGGTAATATCGAGTTGCCGGCAAGTGGCCTTTGACTTAACCGTGCAGGCATTGAATAATAGGCACTGTGTGTATTGTTGGCGGTAGAAATAAAAACATTGTTGTCTTCCGAAAATCCAAGTCCCCAGGTGTTATTGCTGGTATTGGCAAGAAATTCAAATTCAGTGCCGTCTGGGTTTAGGTGGTATACGCCGTTACGGAAATTCAGGTTTTTGCCATCTTTGGTTGTGCCGGTAAATCCAGAACCTACAACGCCCCATATCTTGTTATCGAAGCCATACTGAAGGTTAGAAGGTCCGAAGTGCGTGTCGTTCTTATCCCATCCATTCATAAGTATTTCACGTACATCGGCTTTATCATCTCCATTTGTATCTTTCAAAAAAAGGAAGTAGGGAGCCATTGAAACCACGATGCCACCGTTGGCGAAAACCATGCTGGTGGGAATATTTAGTTTGTCAGCGAATACTGTAAATTTATCCGCTTTGCCGTCGCCGTCTGTATCTTCACATATCTTAATCCTGTCATTAGCAGCGCCATCCGTTTCAAGAAAGGTATTGGGATAATCCACCGATTCAACAATCCATAATCTACCCCTTTCATCCCACGACATCGCTATTGGATTAGTGATATCAGGTTCCGCGGCAAACAATTTCATTTCAAAACCTACCGGTACCTGGGTAAGCTTTATAGATTCTTCAGGTTTTAAAGCCTCCTGCATCTTAGGTACAATATGCCGACTGGTAAAATTGGCAATGGTGTCAGGGTTGTAAATAGTCACATTCGGTATGGCAAGATTGGCAATCTGCTGGCTCACCTTCTCGCCGATCGCCCAAAGGATGCCGTTTTCTATCAGTTTTAAAAACTGGAAATTGGTCCAGGTACTATCATTATGCCCATAAGCGGTATAAAATACACGGCCCTTTCCCTGGTTACGAACCCAGGTATAAGGCTCTTTCCTGCCACCTTCGGTACGTTCCATTAGAACCGTCATATCGGGATTGATCTTCTGGTGTACATAGGTTTCATCCCAGGTTGTTATAGAGGTAATACCATTCATCACCGGGTGACTGCTATTAGTAATTGCTGCTGAGAAAACACCAGTTCCATGAGAAGCAAACTGACCTCCGATCGTATTTAAGTACCAGGCGGAATTTTTAAAGCATCCTGATGCGGAATGAAGCGGTATTAAACCTTTTCCACCTTCTACAAAAGCCTGTAGCGCTTTCTCTTGTGCAGGAGAAAGGCTGTCATAATTTGCATAAATGACCAAGCCATCGTACTTGTCCAGGTTATCGGTGTTCAGGTCGCTCAATTCGTTGGTGTAAGTGATATTAATTCCTCTTTTAAACGCAGCGATGGAAAGCCAGGGCGCAAATTTTTGTGAGTCATGGTGCTTGCTGGTGTTACCCAGGAACAGCACTTCGCCTCTCCGTTTCAAGGTTGTCAGCGGGGAGGCGCCAACAGCGGCAATGGTGGTTGCTGTAGTGTCGGCGCTGGACTGTGTACTTTTAAGGGTATTAACCTTATGCGAGCAATACTGCAGGAAGAAAGCGCTCAGGAGAATAATAAAAACATTTTTTTTCATTTTACTGCTTTGGTTTTAACTACCAGTGTTCACTGAGAGGATAAGAGTATGAAAATCGAAATTTTTGTATAGCTGAATTTGATGGAACTGATTTACAGGCTATCTGACAGCTGTATGAAACATTTCTTTAAAAGCGAATTGTCCCGTTACTGATAGTTTGTGCCCTTGGAGAAATCATTCGGCAAATTGTTTTTATTTTATCAGGGAAGGAAGGTGAATTGTAGCAGTAACATTTCATGGCAATCGAATATTTACAGGTTGAAAAATTCAGCTTACTCATTTTGCAATCGGAGTAAACATAAAGAACGGCTTATTTTTTTGATCCGGTAACCTGCTTTGTATCATTATTTCTTCAATATGTCTCAATCTTCCCTTAAGCTGTTACCTGGTTACCGCCTACTATGCAGGTGAAAGGTATAATTTTTTTATTGCGTGCAAGCCTACCTGTCTTCCTTGTTTTTGACCTTCAATGATCGCATCCATGAAATGAATTCCCCCATAAAAGCGCGAGATAGCGGCTTCTTCTGCGGCTTGCCTGAACGAGCGAAAAGCCCGGGGACCAAGGCCATAAGGCAACTCGACGTCATCTGTGAAATTAAAATTATCTCCGAAAAAGTGTGTCATCACTTCCGAAGCCGCGGCAGAGATCACAGAATGGCCGCTCAGGTATTCAGGAAAGGGAGGTGTTTGTAACAGGGGCCTCCAGGCCGGGTCGAGGAACTTCCTGATTACCGTTTCCGGCCGAATACGGTTACTGCGGAACTTCTCATCCCAACAGCACATAAATGCGTCCATCAATGTAACTGCCAGCACAGTATGCACCTCCAGCGATTTTGAAAATGATACCTGCCTTTTCTTACATACCACTCCTGCAATACCCATCCAATGAGCACCGGGAGAAATTTTTTTGACCCCAATTTGAAGATGACCATTGTCTTCCAGGGCGAATGGGTTGCAATCCCAGAAGGCGGCTATCTCCCGCTGGTTTTCGGTAAGCGAGCGATTGGCATCATACACCGATTTTGTCAAAACATAAAATGCCGACCCCGGTTTTGAATTGTAAGAAACGGGTGCCTTCGGAACGAACTGTGTAGCAGAATCGAGCGTAAAAGGACGAACCCGGTTGAAGTAGGGTTCTACGGCCGGAAAGAATCCTGGTGGTGTAGGAAACCAGGAGCCTTCTTGCTGATCAGGAGTATAACGGCTGTAATTGCTGATGTTCCTGTATCCATCTGCTTTTGCATAAGCCAGGATGCTTTTAGAAATTGCCTTACCATATGCCCTTGAGCTATCCACCATTTGCCGGTTCATCCCCAGGTTATAACAGGAATCGGTGATTGACTTAATCCTCGCATTCAATAATTTTCCTGAAGGCTGAATTGCAGCGGCTGTTTCAAGCATCGCATAGATGCTTGCCAGTGACCATGAAAATTCTTTTATTGCAGGATGAGTAATATCCGGGTAATTATTGAGCCGGCCCCTGAACGACAGTAAAGAAGAATCATTTTTACTCGCCACCTCATACCCGGCAAGCAAGGTATAGGCAAAAAATCTTGCTGCCAGTGGCGGGTTTGTCACATCATGAATCATCAGTTCCGTCATGTCATTTACTATGGTCGCCACCTGCCCGGCTCCTGCATCATACCTTTTTTTACCAGGTGAACAGGAAATGACTATAGCAAACACCGCAAACAAATACATCACCAGTTTCCCGCTTTTCGACATAATCTACCAGAATTAAGTAAATAATATACAGTCGTAATTTAAGGAACCACCACGACAAGGCGACACTAAAGTAATACTATGTTGCGCAGTGCCCTGACTGTCTCCGTGGTTTAACTCTCTTCCGACTACGTGTAACGGCTAATATAATGATTAGTTTCTTTAAGGTGTTGGCGCATTTTGTTCACTCGTTGAAGGCTGACTATTTTTTACCCTTATTGATAGCTCCTGCTTTTCATAGAAGACCAGCTTTGCACGGTCATCCTTTTTGAAGAAGTTTACCCGCACAACCAATATTGCACCAATTGGAGCCGATTCAGGTACCCTGATGCCGATCACGACTTTTTCAACAGGTTTTATCCATCCATATTCAAGCGGGATGATAAACACGGTGGCATACGCCGAACTGCTGATCACCGCGGAAGAACAACGGCCCCTGGCAATATGCAGGGGCACACACATAGTTCCCGGCCTGTTGTTATAGATGTAGTTTATATCACCGGAGCAATCCTCCGGAAACATATTTCTTTCTGTAAGGCAAAAACACAACGGGAAGGTAGATCGCGTTCCATTATCGAGGTCAAAAAAATACTCACCAAATTTTGTTTTTTTGTCAAACTCGAAAGTAAGTTCCACTAAATCACCCCTGGCACCCGAAAAGGTTTCCGGCTCTTTAATATTATGGCAAGCAGTAGGAACGATCAGCAGTAAAAATAGAAACAACCCACGAAGAGCTTCCTTTCAATGTAGCCACAGAATTTATTTTACAGGGTACTTACCTGGTACTGATTTCGAAGGCCCGCACCGGTTTGCCATTAATACCGGCAAACTGCAAATTACCAAAAAGGCTTAAAGAACGCAGATCTCCTTTTATATTCAAACCTGATTCAGACTGTGGCACATATTTAAACGAACCAGACCCATTGCCCAGGAACAACTGGGCAGGATTACTCTGGTTAATACCCATTTTAATCCTGCAGTATTGTACATTACCGCCAAGAAGCACATCCATATTACCGTCTTGATTATAATCCGCAATGCAAATAGCATATACCGGGGCATATTGTGCCTGCACAGGAAGGGGCTTTTGAATATATCTGCCAGAGCTGCTGCTTACCCATAACATGGTGGTCATGCTATTTGCAAACAATTTTTTTGCATCTTTAAGTTCTTCAGTTGTAAAAACATCGTTTATTAGGGCATCGGAATAAGATTTATAATCTGCAAAGCGTGTGCGCATCATAGATAGGTGCTCCAGCAGCTCGTCCCTGCCAACATATGGATAAGATTTACCATTGATGTAAAAACAAAATATAGGGTCTACCGCGCCATTGTCATCAAAATCTTTGTAATACATCTCCACTGGTTCGTTGTCACTTGCCTTCCATTGGCAGTTGAGCCCATGGTTACCGGCAATGATATCTGGCTTACCATCCTTATTTATGTCCTGCACCACCAGGGTATTCCACCATCCATTGAATGATCTGTCAAGGAAGAGGGATGTTTTATCTTCCAATTTGCCGCCGACTGATTTCCAGATTTGTACTGGCATCCACTCACCCGCTGTTATTAATTCCTTTTTTCCATCAGCATCCAGGTCTGAAAATAATGCGCTGGTAAACATCCCCGCCATTAAGATCGCCGGACAAATCTCTCTCGTAGCTTCCCGGAATTTTCCTTTTCCATTGTTTAAAAGTATAAAGGAAGCAGGCGTTTCCGGGTACCGCCCGGGAATAACCCGGCTGCCAATAAAAAGGTCTGTGTATCCGTCTCCATTCAGGTCGCCGGCAGCCACTGCTCCGGCAGATACAAGCAACTTGGGCAATGCAGCCGGATCAATTTTAAGATGGCCCTTACCATCGTTGATGTATAAACGACTTTGCAAAGCTCCATCTCCGGGTTGAAAATGATCATACCCCCCGCTTGCTACAAAAAGGTCGGCATGTGTATCGCCATTGGCATCAAATATAACAGCATCGATATCCTCATAAATAGCATCGTCCTCCAGGCTTTGTTGTGCACTTTTCCTGAAAGAGTGATTACCTGTTTGCAGATATACTGCCCCGGGAAAGCCCGCTGCACCACCAATGAACAAGTCGTCTTTTCCATCTCCATCCAGGTCGCCCTTTGCCATGCAGGGGCCGTCATAAGAAAGTGCATTGATAAGAAGGGGTTGTCTTTTAAAATCGTTTACCTGATTTTCGAAATGCACAAAATCAACAGGCGACGCAACCGGCTTAAATAGTACCGGATCAAGTAAAGGCTGCCTGACCCCAAGGTTAAGGGCGTCAGATTCTTTCAAAATAATTTCCCTGTTACAGTCAACCTGTACAATAGTCTGCGTCTTATTCCCTGGCCATGATACAACCAGCGAATCGATCCTTTTCTGAGCACCTGTTCCGAAAACCAATACGGGCGAAACACTTGATTGAAATCCCCTGCTCATCAATTGCTCCTGCACCTGGTATTGCTCCTTGTAAAACAGTTTCACCTTTGCCCCAATGCCAAACCGGTTCCTGGATTCCGAGCGAAGTTTTATCCGCAGGAAGTTGTTTGCATTTTGGACGCGGGAGTTATTGCTATATACAAAGGCGGTACCATTGATGTTGTTGACAACAAGGTCAAGGTCGCCATCGTTATCCAGGTCCGAATAGGCGGCACCGTTACTATTCGAAATCGCGTTCAGCCCCCATTCAGCGCTTTTGTTTATAAATCGGACGCCGTCAAGATTTCTGAACGAGTAATTACGCACATCAGAAGCTGGCATCTTTTTTACCAAATCGAGCAGGTTCGCTTTCTGCACCCTCCCCTGGTTATCCCGGAGGTATCCGCCCATAAATTTCTGGAAATCCATGTTGGTATAGTCTCTTAGGTAACCATTTGAAACGAAGAGATCTTTCCATCCGTCATTATCAAGGTCAGCAAAAAGAGGTGCCCAGCTCCAGTCTGTATTTGAAACCCCAGCCAACTGGCCGATCTCGCTGAAGCTGCCATCTCCATTGTTGAGGTGTAACATGTTGCGCATATATTGTGCATGGAGCCCGGTTTTCACCCGGAGGTCAAAAAGTTCAAAGTTGTCGCTGCCAAACAGTAACTTTTGCCGGTGGTTATCTTCGGGTAACATATCGAGCGTGTAAATGTCTGGCCAGCCGTCGTTGTTGATGTCTGCGATATCATTTCCCATAGAGAATTGCGAGGTGACAGCTATCCGTTTCGCCAGTTCATCTTTAAATGTGCCATTACCCTTGTTGATATACAGGCAATCAGGGGCCAGGTAATCATTCGAGATATAAACGTCTGGCAATCCGTCGTTGTTAACGTCCGCAACGGATACACCGAGGTTAAAGTTCAGCCTTGCGTTGCGTATGCCTGCCTGCCGCGTTACTTCATTGAAAAAATTATTATCGTTCCTGTATAGTTTAAGTCCTGTGAGGGAATCTGTTTTATTCATGAGGTGATGAATGGCGGTTTCATCAAGGTTATTGAACCGGATAGGACTATGATTCAATAAAATCATATCAAGGTCACCGTCTATATCGTAATCAAAAAAAGCAGCGTGGTTGCTAAAGGCTGAATCAGCCAGGCCAAAAGTTTGAGCCTCCTCCTGGAACCGGGGAATGCCATTTTCGCCAGGACCTTTATTAATAAAAAGTTCGTTCGCTCTTTCCCTGCCCGGCAGGTTGCCTGAATGGCAGACATAAAGGTCCAGTAATCCATCCCCATCTACATCTGCCATGGTTACCCCGGTAGTCCAGGTAACCCTTCCCTGCACACCGGCTCTGGCAGTGATATCTTTAAACTTTAACCCTTCCTGGTTCAGGTATAGCTTGTTTCCATTCCTGTTACTGGTAAAGAAAATATCATCAAACCCATCGTTGTTTAGATCGCCTATGGCTACGCCACCGCCATTATAACTATTCTCATACTGTAGCGGATTTACATTTTCATCTTCCTTCAGTACATTATTGAAGTGTATGCCGGAAGAATCGGCAGGTAACAGGCTAAACAGCTTATTCTCTTCTTTCAGCGTCGGTGAGCTGCAGGCATGAACGATGACCAGTGGAAGGATACAAAGAAAAAGCCGCATGTAGTTTAGAAACGATTAAATTTCGGGTATCGGGTTTAGTGACACCCTGTTGGCGTCTTGAAGCCTGTAATATAACCCGAGTTGTTATAGGTTAGGTTCTTTTTTCAGCTCATCAACAGTAAACCCGATACGTGACACCTAATAACCGGGGTTCTGTTTCAGCTTTGGATTTGTATTCAGGATGGCTGCGGGTATGGGCATCAGCTTCCTGTAATCACCGTTCGGGCGGTGAGAAAGCCATGATTTGGTGGTGAAGATTCCAAAGCGGATCATATCCTGGCGCCGGCGGGCTTCCTGGTTAAATTCCCACCCAAGCTCATCCAGGAAACGGCCATACTGGATATCTGCGCCACCTTCCACCGTTTTACCTTTATAATCCCTGCGACCGTAATCATATACACTGCCGGCCTGCAACTGTGCACCTGTTACCACCGCTTTCGCGGGGTTGGCATTAAAACTTCTTGCCCTGACCGTTGAAACCATCGTTGCCGCTTCAGCAGCCTTACCGGTACGCAATAAACATTCTGCTTTCATCATCATAACATCGGTAAGCCTGAACAACGGAACATCGTTGCTTAAATTGGTAAGTGCTCCTGTTTTGTATTCGTATTTGCCAAGATGAAATCCATGTACTTCCTGGGCAGAGTCTACACCAGGGATCTCGTTGATATAGGTGAGCGGCTGGCCATTAAAAGGGCCATAACCACCTTTAAGCTGTACACCGGTAGACGAAAGTTGAGGCCCCTGGATCCAGTTTTCTTTTAAACGCAGGTCTTGCGGGTCGTAGGTGTCGATGTATTGTGGAATGGCTGATATTCCACCCCAGCTTGAAGTAGCAAGATTGTAAGTTTTCTGGTTTTCCGGATGTAATGTTTCCATGTGAATAGACATACCCCCGGCATATATTTCATCATAGGGAACGGCGAAAACGATCTCACTATTGGTAGAGTTTTCAGTGGCAAATACCGCACGTTGGGTGGGGCTCAGTGAAAAGCGCCCTGAGGTCAGGATGGCATCACAGGCAATTATGCATTTATCCCATTGCTGGGTACCGCTGTACACCTGGGCGTTCAGGTACACCTTGGCCAATAAGGCATAGGCTGCCCATTTGTTGAAACGACCGTAGTATAGGCGGTTAGACTGGCTATTCAGAAATGGAAGCACCTCCGTTAATTCTTTAACAATAAAATCGTATACCTGTACCCGTGTATTTTGATCGGCGAGAAAGCCAGGTTCTACATCGAAGCGCGTAACAATGGGTACATTGCCGTAGAGATCGCAAAGCACATAATAAAAAGACGCCCTTAGAGCCCGTATTTCTGCCAGAATGCTGTCTTTTCCGGCAGTAACCGGAACTGACCCGCTTTCGATCTGGAAAATCAAGCGGTTGCAATTGGTAATTCCTCCATAAGCCGCCGTCCAGTTTCCTGCCGTACCATCGGTATTGGTCCAAACATGTTCGTGTAACCTGCGGTAACTTCCATCATCCACCCAACCGTAGGGCCGTGCAGTGATCACCAGCTGATCCGCAGTAACCTCCTGTGTACGGAAGAAGTTGCTGCCTCCAAAATTCAAAACATTTCTCCAGGCTCCGTAGGCAGGGCCTACCAGAGATACCAGGTCGTTAGCACCTGGCGTAAACCGTTCGGAAACAATCTGTGTGTAATTTTTCTCCGCCAGTTTTGTGCAGGAGCCAAAAATCAATACTGCAGAAGTGAAGATGGCTGCTGTGCAAAATATATTTTTATTGACTTGCATTTTCAATGGATTATGAAATTAAAAAGTTACGGTTATACCGAACGTAAAGGTCCTGGCACTTGGATATTTATCCCGGTCATCGTTACCCGGGCTTAAGCCGATCCTGTTAACTTCAGGATCAATACCCTTATAACCGGTGATCACAAGGGAGTTCAACATGGCAACATAAACACGCGCATTCTTTACAACATTTTGAATTTTGCCGATGCCGTAGCCAAGTGTAATGTTATCTACTTTCCAAAAGTCACCATTCTCGATATAATAACTATTGTATTGCAAAGGCACATTTTTATCCAGAACCGCTTTGCCATATACTTTATCATATGCTGAATTCAGCTGGTTATATTGTGTACGGCCCGTGTTCTCATAATACATACGCTGGAAGTTAAGTATTTGGAAGTCAAAGGCACCACGCATCGTGATGGCCAGGTCGAACCTTTTATAACGGAAGTTATTGTTCCAACCGGCATAATACTTCGGCAACCCGTTACCCAGCACCATCTTGTCTTCGTCCGCAGCTTTAAAACTTGCAAAGGCTACCGGCTTCCCGTCCTTTCCCTGGTATATCCATTTTCCCTTTTCATCAACATCTATTACTTTAAAGCCGTAGAACTCGCCGATGGCCTGGCCTACCTTAACACGGTGTGTGTAGGTCTGGATCGGTTCACCCGTTCCACCAGCATTAAAAAAGTCGTTGGTGGTTTTATAATCCTTGTTAGAAAGGGATACCAACTTATTGGTATTGGTAGAAAAGTTCACACTTGAAGACCACTCAAAATCCTTTCTTGTTATAGGAATGAAATTCACAATGGCTTCAATGCCTTTGTTCTCCATGACTCCTACATTAGCCCAAGTGCTACCAAACAGGTTGGGGGGAGTAGGTACCTGGTATTGAAAAAGGAGGCCATTTACCTTGCGTTTGTACGCGTCAAAAGAACCGCTTAGCCTGCCCTTGAATAAAGTGAAATCGATACCGGCATTGAATTCTGCCTTTTCCTCCCATCGAAGATTGGGGTTGGGGTTACTGGCAGGAATTAATTGAGGAACCCAGCGCCCATCATACAGCGTAAAACCGCTGTATTCTAAACGGGCTACCCCGAGAAAAAGCGATTGTGGCGGAGTGCCGGTAATGCCGTAGCCAATGCGTAGCTTAAGATCCTCTATAGCAGTTACACTTTCCATGAATTTTTCCTTGTTGATTCTCCAGCCTACCGATACGGCAGGAAATGTACCCCAGGGCTGATTGGCTCCTACAAGTGTGGACGTTGCTTCGTAACGAACGCTGGCCATCAGCAAGTACCTGTCGAGGTAGTTGTAAGTGGCCCTTCCAAAAAATCCGATCAGGTTCCTGCGGTTCTTGGTGGTATTGAGGTCGGTGATACCGCGCCGGCGTGCATCTCCGAGTCCCAGGTTATTATAGGTGAATAAGTCGGTGGGGAAGTCCCAGTTTTCAGCGTATGAGTTTTCGAATGTATTGTCCTGGTAGGAATAACCGCCCAATACAGAGAAAGAATGGTTACCTATTGACCTGGCGTAGTTGGCGGTAAGTTCCATTAAATTTTCCTGGGTCTGCGTGGAACCACGAGAGGCATACCCGTTACGGGTATCGCGTACATTTGAGATGTGCCGTTTTGTTTCTGAGTAACCCCTTATTTCATTGAATTTAGTGCGGGCGAATAAACCAGACAGGGTTAAACCTTTCATGGGCGCCAGTGTAAGTGTTCCGGCAAGACGCGTGTTCTGGTTGTCATTTTCACCGTTGCTTTCCCTGATGCGGGAGATAGGATTTTCGTACAGGTAAAGACCCGTTTGTTCGTGCCACGACCCGTTTGGGTTCCTGACGGGGCTTGTCGGGTTGCGGATCAGTGCCTGTCGATAAGTATACCCGTTGAAGTCGAATCCGTTACCGGAAGTATTATATAGTTGATCGGTATTGATCAGGTTGAAATTGGCCTTTAATATACCATCAAACATAGAATGATTGATATCGAACCGGCCATTAAGGGCGCGATTGTCAGACTGCAGCATAATACCTTCAAAATACCGGTAGTTTAGATTGACCAGGTAATTGGTTTGAGGATTCCCCCCACGGTAGGTAAGGTTGTGTACATGAGAAAGCGGGTTTTGTAACACTTCGTCAAACCAGTCTGTATTGGCGCCCTGGTCATCAAACGATGTAACCCCTTCCGCTTTTTTCTGGCGATACTGGGCTGCGGTAAGCATGTCGGGTCTGCGTGCGATCCGCTGGGTACTAACATAACCGCTGTATTCTACTGACTGGATGCGGCCATTGGATTTCCTCGTAGTGATCAGTATCACGCCGTTTGTACCCCTGGTGCCATAAATGGCCGCTGCCGCACCATCTTTCAATACATCGATCGATTCAATGTCTTCAGGCGCCACTGTTCGTAAACTTCCCGGTATTCCATCAACGAGCACCAGCGGCTGAGAACTTGCGTTAATCGAATTGATACCCCTGAGGATGATCTGTGAATTGTTAACAGGACTACCTGTCGGTGTGCCAATAGACAGGCCAGCCACTTTGCCTTGTAAAAGCTGCCCTGCATCGTTTACCGCACCTTTCACAAAATTTTCCGATTTCACAGAAGCTACAGAAGCGGTCACTTCCTTTTTCTTTTGCGTACCATAGCCAATCACCACCACTTCGTCCAGGTCTGAAGAAGTGCGTACCATTTGAAGGTTAAATGATTGCTGGTTCCCGATGGCAACCTCCTGCGTGCTGTACCCGGTATTGGATATTACCAGTATAGCGCCGGCGTCTGGCACGGTAAGCCCGAACCTGCCATCGGCATCAGTAACCGTTCCGTTGGTAGTTCCTTTCACCAGCACAGACACACCCACAAGCGGATCGCCACTTTTAGATTCCCGTATGGTGCCGTTTATTACCTTCTCCCATAAATGGTTGTTGAAAGGGCGATTGTATTTTGCCCGAACCTGGATTGAGCATACCAGAATACAGGCAAACATAAGCCCGGCAGAAATTTTATTCATATTCAAGCAATGTTTTGGTGTACAAAAGATATCTAAATTATATTGGAAGTGGAAGGGTTTAACAATACTATAATTATATTATTTTAACGTGCATCCAAATTACAGATTACAGTGAAAATAATACGCACTGGTTAATAAATATGGCGCGTTTATTCATACTAGTTAGCTGTTGAAACGGTCCATATTAAAGGACCGCCGGATTTAATGCTGAAGATACCCGCGATCCCACTGGCATTCCGTTCAACCAGGTTGTAAGATCGTTTTCCTGCCATTTATTTTTTGGTTTGGTGATGGTAGCCCCGTCTGCTATGTAAATAACAGTCATCACTTCGCGCATTTTCTGCGATTCATTGCCAGGCGCATTGTGAATGGTATAACCGTAATGAAAAGTAGCGTCACCTGCGGCCATCTGCAGTGGCCTGCTGATTTTAAAACCATGGTCTTTAACATACCTGTTAAATTCCTGTTCCGATTCGTCTGATATTTCAAAATCAAACACATTTCCCAGCAAATGAGAGCCTGAAGCAAAAGTGAGCATACCCATGCCATCAGTGACGTCAACCAATGGCATCCACATAGTGACTGTTTTGGTAGTATCCACTGGCCAGTAATACTGGTCCTGGTGCCAGGGTGTAGGGCCTCCACCGGCTTCCTTAAACAAAGCCTGGTCGTGATAGATTCGCACATTTTCTACTCCTAAAAGGTCCGCGGCAATTTTGGCAAATCGTTTGGCAAGGGTAAATGCCTTTACCTGCTCGTCGTGCGTCCATAAATTCATTATTTGCAAGAATGCTTTCCCATAGGTATCCCGGTCTTCAAGTTTTCGCTTTTCAGTATTCAGCTGCTCCGCGGCATGCAGAATGACAGGACGGAAAGCTGCTACTTCCTCTGGAGACAGAATGCCAGGAACAAGTATATGGCCGTTTCTGTTAAATTCTTCCACATTCTCTTTGGTAATGGTGATAAAATTATTTAACGAAGGAAGTGATGGAGCAACAAGGGACATACATGAAATTTAGTTCAAAGTAAGTGGAAATAAACAAAGGCAAAAGGGTTATATTGGTGTGTTATTGTTGTATTTTATCAATATTTAACTTCTATATTTAATTTCTAATTAAGATTGCCATGATTAAGCCGTATTTCGAGGCAATAAAACCGCTTACCCGCGATTCCTTCCTGGTAAGGATTTTTGAAGAAGAGGCCTTTACTTCTCCTTATCATTATCATCCGGAGTACGAACTCACGCTGATCACACGGGGAAGTGGAAAACGGTATGTTGGAAACCACATGGATCATTACAAAGAGGGAGACCTGGTACTGCTTGCAGCGAATTTACCTCATTGCTGGAAAACGGATCCCATCCGAAAAGGTGTAAATAATGCAGGCTCGATAGTAATACAATTTACAGAAGACTTTATGGGAGCGGATTTTTTTAGTAAACCTGAGCTTGCAGGTATCAAATATGTATTGAAACGCAGCAGTTGCGGAATATTGTTCAATGGAGCTCACGCTGCCGAAGTTTCGAAAACCATGCAGCATATAGCCATGGAAGAAGACAGGTTCAAACAATTTCACTGCCTCCTTGATATACTTTACAAACTTTCTAACATTGATGATTGCATTTCATTGAACCAATTAGCCAATATCTCACCTCAAAATGGTGCTGAGCTGGAAAGAATAAACACTGTTTTCAGTTACATCATCGACAATTTCAAGATAGGTGTTTTTTTAAACGAAGCAGCGAGGCGTGCAAACATGACTCCTAACGCTTTCTGCAAGTATTTTAAAAAGATCACTCATAAGACTTTTATAGAAGTTGTGGTAGACTACCGGTTGCATTACTCAACTACCCAGCTACTTCATACCAATAAACCGGTAGGTCAGATCTGCTTTGAATGCGGCTTCAATGACGTGGCACATTTTAGCCGAATGTTTAAATTGAGAATGAAGATCTCGCCGCTTCAATATAGAAAGTCTTTTGTAAGGGACCTGTAAGCAACAGGCAGCCAATGTTACTGCCACTGGTGCCATCTAAACTATGCTTCGTTCTTGTATTCATCGAGGTAGGTTTTTAATTCAGCGATCTCTTTGCTATACCTTTTCCGAATGATGTAAAACATGATCCCCGCGAATATTAATCCAAGAGGGAAACCGATTATCACGCCTTTATCATCGAGGTTTTCGAGGCCCTTGCCATAAAAGAACCGGCCAATTGTAATCAGTCCTACAAAAAATAAAACCAGGAATGAAATCTCAATTTTTTGATTTCTTTTTAACATCTTTAACAACTGCTCCAGCCTTTCTTTTATATGATCACTTAGTTGCAGGTGATTGATGCTTTTCAGTTTTTGCCAGTAGAAGATAAGTAAAGCCAGGTAAAAAAACATCATTTTGGCAAATCCGTTTACAGATCCCGGGTAAGTAAAACCGTCTGTAAGTAGGGGGCTTACAAGAACGAAGAGCAGCATACCGCCTAAAAGGATACTGATAATTTTTTCGAATTTCTTCTTCATGACGGTGACCAGGTCATCCGTTTTTTGATGCAGGATTAGTTGTAGTTGTTCCATGTTTTTTTTATTGGTTTGTGTGTAATGTTCGTTTTCCTTTTGCCAGTTGGCTTTCAGATCATCAAGCTCCATGATTGTAAGGATTAAGTATTTGTTTTAATTTCTTCTTTATCCTGTTGATTTTAACACCAATATTGGTTTCGGTGATCCCAAGAATTTCAGCCATTTCCTGGTAGCTGTTTTCATCGAGGTATAGAAGAACCAGTGCTTTGTCGAACTTATTCAATGACGATATTGCGTGTTGCAGTGCATGATCGTATTGTACATCAATCCTTGCAGTGTGTTGGTCCTGCAGGTTCTGGTGCAAAGCCGTCAATGGCTGCTTCTCCGGTGCGTTTCTACCTTTCCTGAAACGGCTGATGGCAGTGTTCAACGCCACCCTGTACATCCAGGTGGTAACTTTTGAATGGCTGTTGAAATTTGGATAAGACCTCCATAACTGTAAAACGATCTCCTGGAACAGGTCTTCAGCGTCGCTTTGCCGGACGCCATACATCCGGCATACTTTCAAAAGGAGCCCCTGGTTATCGGTAATGATTTTTATAAACTCCTTTTCCAAAAGAATTTGATGTTTTAATATCAGTCGCTGTTGGTTCAAGAAACTTACAACATGGCGCTTTATTTAATTTGCCGGGAGAAATGCAGGTTGAGAAAGACTTCAGGTAGTTGCCTGCCCTTTTACGCAAGCAATATTCAGTCAATTATAAAGTGTCAGCTGCACACAGGATGTGAGACCCTAATAGATGCCAGCATGCCATCGTACAAATACGTAACCATTCACTATTCATTCACCATTGCCCATTCACCATTCATCGCTTACCACCGCTATTGCCAGATTGGTAAAAACAGGTGGCAAGGCCAGTTGTAAGTAATTACCGGTATGATTGATCGCAAAACTGCTTATAGCCGATCCAGACCCGGTGTTCCACAAAGTTATTGTATAACGACCCCTGGCTAACAATGGTATAATGGCATTACAAGGGGCGGCACCCGCATCGGTTTTTACCATCCTGTTTTTTCCAATGGCGTTTGTCCGTAGCAGCCATACGATCGCCTGCCGCTCATCACCACAACCGAATACCTGTAAGCCAGGATCGGAGACTTTTATTTCATGATTGAGGTTAACGCGCTTAAATTCATTCCAACGGATGAGCGGGATAAACGCTTTAAGTGCAGACTGCGCATAGCGCATACCGGTAGTTAAGCGGTGAGGGTGCCTGTAGGGCCACCTCAGTCCACCGCCGGTTCCTCCGGAAGCCAGGTGAGCCCATTGCATGTGCCTGAAATATTCATCGTCGAATAATTCCGGGAGGGTTTTTTTCCGTTCATTGAATAATTTGATCGGTCCGTGTTCGCTATCAAAAAATGGCCGCCGGTCGTTTATATGGGCGAGAACTTCCCTGGTAAGCCGGCCCGTACTTACAGCAGCATCGACGGTGTTTCTTGGATTGTCTATCGTGTTGTTTTCATACAGGTGAATGCTGGCAAAATCAAGTAAAGGATTACGGAAGGTACTTTCCGCAATGTGCTGGTCTTTCTGCAGCACGGGACTAAAAACCGAAACGGTCTGCGGGTGCGACCTACCATGCAATTCAAGTTCTGTTTTACGTAAAAAACCAGAAATGTCTTCAATAAATGGAGCAAATCCCCTGGCCGAATTTCCACCATGTGCGGGCCTGATCTCGTTCCAGAGATCCCAGGCAAAAAGTACCCCGCTTCCACCCCACCGGTGTGTAGCAAAGTGCAGTCTTGCTTTTATGGCGTCCCGCATACCAGCACAAAGCAGCCATTGAGACCGTCTATTACAGCGGCCGCTATTAGCGGTATTGTATGGATGACGCTTCCAGCGCCGCCACATCCAAAATGTATCATAAGGGGTTAAGAGGATACGCAGGCCATGTTTGCCGCAGAGATCAAAAATATCATCCCATAATTTCACCATGTTCGGTTGAAAGTAGCCAACCGGATTTTCCAGGTACCTGTGTTCACCCTGGCAGTATTCAAGCATGAGCCTGATACAGGTAACGCCACTCCGGGAGAGCAAGCGAAAATACGATTCTACAGCAGCAAGGTCTTTCCTTTTGAAAACACCTGCCAAATCGGGCCAGGTAATGGAGTCATTTTGCCCAATCGGTTGCCAGTGGTTGCCCTTCTCCGTTAGGAAGTAGGGAATTCCTTTTGAAACCGTGATCCAGGAAATAGCGTCATCGTGAGTTATCCCCTGATCAATTTCCTTGATGAGTGGCGGGGCATCAAAATCGAAACTTCCTTGTATAGCTCCTGGCTTCCGGGTCATGAACATGTTTTCGCCGTGAATACCGCTCAACCGTTTTAGTAATCGACAGGTTAACCTACCCGGTTAAAAATTCCACGAGCCTTAATTTTCATCTTTTATAAATTTCATAGAGATAGAGTTAACGCAATGCCTGGTATTCTTTGCGGTGAGTCTCTCCCCTTTGAAAACATGCCCAAGATGCCCTTCACATTTGGCGCACACAATCTCGGTTCGCCTTCCATCAGCATCGGGCAGGTGTTTTACCGCTCCTGGCAACTCATCATCAAAACTCGGCCAGCCACAATTCGAATCAAATTTATCATCAGAGCGGTACAAAGGTGCATTGCAGCGCCTGCATAAATAAGTTCCCCCCTCTTTGTTATTGGTGTACTCTCCTGTAAAAGGCCTTTCTGTGCCCTTTTTAATAATTACCTTTTCTTCTTCTGGTGTTAATTGATTGTAATTCATTGTGCAAATTTTCAATGGTATACGGAAAATTTCTAGCGCATTTCACCTAGGGCTACTAGTTAGGTTAAAAAAGTAAGTGGTTGTACAAACAAGAGGTTTGTACAACCACTTACTATAATTGTTCACCGGTATTTTGAATTGCTTTCAGCTGGTTGACATCACTTAAAATTCAATCTGGCCCCTGATTTCACCACCGGGGTTAGCCGGCGTGTGGAAATTAAAATAATAGAATCCGGCGAGTAAACTATCTTCTTTGATCATAGTGCCGTCCACTTTTACCGAGTCGGTAAAATTGCCGGATACCGCCTTTGATAGCAATGGCGTCAGGTTATGTTTAACGCCGGCGTTTGTGCCTTTGGGCGCGGTACCATGGATATGAGCCATAGAAGGTGCGGCTGTCAAGGAGTTCCAGTTAACAGTGTAGGTAAGCATCTGTGTACTTTTGTTGTAAGACACATCAGCGGTTCCGGTGGCGGTACTGCTATTAGCCGGAACTTCCTGGGAGGAACTCAGCGTGATTCCCTGCTTCATCATCACATCATTACTGCCATTCCCCATGTTGCTGGTACTGCTGTTATCCGCCATGCTATCAGCGTCGGCATTATTGTTTTCGCTTGTTCCCGCTTCATTATTGCAGGCTGCAAAAAACACAAACGAACAGATCATTGCTGGCAAAAAGAATTGTTTCATACAATTGATTATTTATTGATTAGGAAAATGGAAATGATACATAATTATTAAAGGTTCTTTTATTTCTATATAGTCGAAAATGTTTGTAAAAATATTGTTTCCCTCGGGCAGGATGGATAAAGGAGTTTAAAGATACTACAAAAATATGGGGCGATAAAACCGGCTGCTTCCTGTCGAGTCAAAATAGCGTAGAAAGTGCATCAGTTACACTTTGTTATGTGCAGCACCAGAAAATTGTAACGCAGTAGATTAATGTAGCTGTTTTTACTGAACCCGGGTGATGCCTAAAGTAAATGGCAAATGTGAGGATATATGTACTAAATTAGCGACAGATTAAGAATCAAAATGAGCGCTGTATGAAAGATGTACCATTTAACAGGAGAAAATTTATCAAAGACGCTTCCACTGCGGCAGCAGGGATAGTATTGTTATCCTCTTTACCCAAAGAAACCCTGGCAGCTGCTAACCCGCGATCAAACGGCCTGGCGTATGCGCCGCGTATCAGGTTTGCCGTTATCGGCATAAATCATGGCCATATCAATTCCCAGGTACAAGCCATAACAAGAGGTGGAGGCGAGTTTGTTTCATTTTATGCAAAAGAAGCTGATCTCGCTGCGAACTTTGCCAAACAGTTTCCGCAGGTAAAACTTGCATCCAGCGAGAATGAGATTCTTGAAGATAAATCTATCCAGGTAATATTAAGTGCTGGTATTCCGTCAGATCGAGCCCCGCTCGGCATCCGTGTAATGCGTCATGGCAAAGACTATATGGCTGACAAGCCGGGAATCACTACACTTGAACAACTGGCCGAAGTGAGGCGTGTGCAAAAAGAAACCCGCCGTATTTATTCGATCATGTACAGCGAGCGGTTTGAGAACCGTGCAACCGTGAAAGCAGGCGAACTGGTACAGGCCGGCGCCATTGGAAAAGTGATCCAGACCATCGGCCTGGGCCCTCACCGGATGGATGCCAAAAGCCGCCCTGAATGGTTCTTTGACGCCAGCCGTTTCGGTGGCATTATCACCGACATCGGATCTCACCAGTTTGATCAGTATCTTTTCTTTACAGGCACTACTAAAGCAGATATTGTAGCCTCACAGGTAGGAAATGTAAACCATCCCCAATTTCCGAAGTTCCAGGACTTTGGCGATGTAATGCTCAGGGGTAATGGTGGCACCGGCTATATACGTGTGGACTGGTTTACGCCAGACGGACTCAAAACCTGGGGTGACGGAAGGCTGACTATTCTGGGAACCGAAGGATATATCGAGATCAGGAAGAATATAGATATAGCCGGGCGGGAAGGTGGCAACCATCTCTTCCTGGTAAATGGGAAGGAAACTAGTTACGTTGATTGCAGTAAACAGCCACTTGTTTATGGTGAAAGGCTGGTAGATGATATTATAAATCGTACAGAAACAGCTATGACCCAGGAGCATTGTTTCCTCGCTACGGAGCTGGCACTAAAGGCCCAGAAGCAGGCGCAGCTGGTAAAATTAAATGCTTAAAGGTACGAATTGACTTACCTGGCGTTCTTTGTTTACCTAACCTGGCATTGATATCACTTTGTTACCCTGGCCTGTTTAACGGCTACCATGGTTATAATCGCGGAAAGAAATAAAGAGCCTGCCATAAACAAATACGATGCACCGAAGTCTTGTGTTTTTTCATTTAAATACCCCACGAAATACGACCCTGCAAAAGAACCAAGAGCTCCCAGGCTATTTATAAGTGCCATGGCGCCACCCGCAACATTACCCGGTAGGATCTCAGGAATAATTGCAAAGAACGGCCCGTATGGCGCATACATGGCTCCGCCTGCGATTATGAGCAGTACAAATGACAACCAGAAATTGTCGGTTCCAACAAGATAGGAACCATAAAATGCAATTGAACCAATTAGTAAAAAGGGCCAGACGAATGCTTTCCGATTTAAGGTTTTATCAGAAAAATAAGAGGCGCATAACATGCCGATAACGGCCAACACATAGGGTACTGCAGACAACCAGCCCGTAGTAACAATGTCCATATTCGGCGCAGCTTTGATGATCGAAGGCAGCCACATTACAAATCCATAAACGCCAATGCTCCACAGTGCATACTGCAGGCACAGTAAAATAACAGTAGGTGATTTGAAGGCTTCTTTGTAGTTTTTAACAGGCCGGATGCCTTGCTGCTCCTGTTGCAGTTTATCTTCTAAAGCACTTTTCTCACCATTGCTTAACCAGTTCGCATCTTTCGGCTTGTCGTTAACCAGCCACCACCATATGAAAGCCCAGGCAATTGCTGGTATACCTTCCAAAATAAACATCCATCTCCACCCTACTGATTTAATCAGGTATCCTGACAAGATAGACATCCAGAGAATGGTTACCGGGTTACCTAAAATCAAAAACGTATTGGCCCGTGAACGTTCATTTTTGGTGAACCACCTGCTTAAAAACAGCAGCATGGCAGGCATTACGGCGCTTTCAACTACGCCTATCATAAATCGGATAACCATTAAAAATTTTACATCGCTGATCAAGCCGGTAGCTGCGGCTAGTGCACCCCACAGGATCAACGACCAGAAAATCAGTTTCTTTGCACTTTTAGTAGCGGCATAGATTGCACCTGGTATCTGGAATAAAAAATAACCCAGGAAAAACAAAGATGCCAGTAACGATGAGGTAGTGGCAGAGATTTTTAGATCTGCAGCCATTCCACCCGCCACACCAAAGGAGAAGTTAGCCCTGTCGAGGTATGCCAAACTATAGGTGATAAATACAATCGGTATAAGTCGGTACCATCGTGATGGCGCAATATTCGTTGAGTCTGTCGGTATTTCCATTACATGGTAATTGTAAAGTTATTACTTGATTTCACTGGCAAAAATGAATATATAGGAATAACGACTATGAAAAAAATAATCGCGAAATATCTGGTAGAAAAAATATTTTTCATATTGATTCAGTATTTTATCTCTTACCATCAAGCGGTCGCACAACCTATCTCCATTCCATTTTGAGCCGGTTTCAATTTTCGGAAGTATTTGCTTTCTTTGTATAACAAAAAATAAAGAAGTATGGAATTAATCCCCTTATTACTAAAAGAAATGGAGCTGGAATCGGTTACTACCAGAAAAATGCTACAGTTGGTGCCTGATGACAAATTTGACTGGAAACCGCATGAAAAAAGTATGTCTATGAAGCAATTGTCGACACATATTGCGGAGTTGCCATCATGGGTGTCTATGGGACTTACCACCGAAGAACTCGATTTCGCTGCAGCCCCTTACGAGCCACAATCCGTCAACAGTACAGCAGACCTCGTAGCGCTGTTTGAGAAGTCGTTGGACAGTGGTAAAAGCGGTCTCGGCGCTGCCAAAGAAGAAGACCTGTTGCCAAAGTGGACATTGCGCAATGGTGACCAGATTTATTCCGTCATGACAAAGTACGAGTTGATACGGCACTCATTCAGTCAGACCACCCATCACAGGGCGCAGCTTGGTGTCTACCTGCGACTACTTAACATACCGATTCCCGGCAGTTATGGCCCGAGCGCCGACGAACCCAATTTTTAAACATAATTTTTAACTGTTCCAGAAAAGGAGAGGCTTTATCAACCTCTCCTTTTCTATACACTAAATTATTGGAGACATTCTCTTCCTTCAGGTATCAAACTCATCACTTTTATATAACTTCTTTCGCCGAACAAAGTTATGCTGCATCTTTT
>JBBJOD010000304.1:0-6431 GCA_037721715.1 Chitinophagaceae bacterium
AACGAGCGGTTGACGGCGCTTGCATCTTTACAATCGGTTCCCTTAAGGTAGTAAAATACAATGGCCGCGTCTTCAGCGCTCCGGCAGATAGGCCCGGCTTTATCAAGGCTCCAGCTCAGCACCATCGCCCCGCTGCGGCTAACTGAACCGAAAGTGGGGCGTAAGCCGGTAGCTCCACAGGTGTGAGAAGGTGAAATGATTGATCCCAATGTTTCCGTTCCAATAGCAAAAGGAAGCAAACCGGCAACTGTTGCTGCCGCTGAACCGGCAGATGAGCCACTCGAACCGGAATTCAAATTCCATGGATTTTTGGTCATACCGCCAAACCAGCGGTCGCCCATTGCAAGCGCACCAAGTGTTAGTTTGGCGCATAACACCGCACCTGCATTGCGTAATTGCGTATACACAAAAGCATCTTCATCTATAACCTGGTCTTTATAGGGTGTTCCGCCCCAGGTAGTATGTGTGTTTTTTACTGCGAAAAGGTCTTTTAACCCGTAGGGGATTCCATGCAGTGGGCCTCGGTAGATGCCTTTCTTCAATTCATCATCTGCCTGTTTGGCTTCAGTGAGCGCTATTTGTTCTGTGAGGCTTACCACGCACTGCAAACTGTCTCCCCATTTTTTTAGCCTGTCAATAAAAAATCGTGTAAGGTCCAGAGAACTGATCTTCCTGTTCTTCACCAGGGCTGCCAGTTGTAAAAGAGAGTAAAAAGCCAAGTCGTTCTTGTTTGCAGGTAATGTAATGTTAGCCGGAATATTCCAGGATATACGAAGTTGTTTGGTTGGAACAGCATATCCGATCGGGGCGGGGTTGAAAGCGAATGGGTAAGGCTGGCTATTGGGCAAATTTAGTTGGTGCATCTTATCAAACAACGACCTGTTGTTTCTTACCCGGTCAATCATTGAGTCTTTTTCCTGTGCCGTAAAGTGTAGACCGATGATGTCAGCTGCCATCGAAATGGTTCCAGTATCTATAGTAGGTTGTGCTTTTATGATGTTGGTGGCGTAAACAAGTAAGAGAATAAGAATGTATATTTTTTTCATGTATCATCAATTGTTGGAGTAAATGTAATTAAACGAGTTCTAAATCTTTTGGAAGCTTAAATATTATTGAAAATTAAGGGTACGTTTTCTGGAGCTGGTATGATAGCTCCGTTAATGCCGGATTTAATTAACCGAAGAGATTGAAAAGAAAGACATTAATTGTGAAACAACTCATCACTCATCACTCATCAATAAACCCGTTCACCATACCTGTTTCGCGTGCGGATTCTTCTGCGCGTATTGGTACACCAGCCTCCGAACATAAACGTTGGCGGGGTATTGAACCAGGTTTTCTTTCAACGTGTGGATGTCTGAAATAGCAAATGCATGAGGCAGGTAGCCCATCCCGTTACATTTGTATAGCAGCGCTAGAGATTATTTCGGCATGAAAGCCTTGTTCGAGGTGACGCTTCTTGATCCGCTGGTTCATTGAACGGTAGCGCCTGGCGCAGGCACAAGTTGTTCACCGGGGATGCCGGAAATTCAAGATCAACTAACTACTACGATCATTCCTCCATTACCCGGCGAAACACTTGCGCCAGGTTCCTTTTTTGGACAGTGCCTATTTGGAGGTGCTAGAAAGAGAAACCGCAAAACGCGCAAAGAAGGAAACGCAAGGGGCGCGAAGGAGGAAACGCGTTTATTTTTTCGACAAATGGCGAGAAGCTTTCGTGGAAGGTTCCTCCGTTGATTAAACCTTATGCGTATGCGCAAAGTGGATATTGATGGTGCTGTAACTGTCACTACCTGAAGAGCTAGCAGGTCTGGTCGCTGTTTTCCCGTTTCCGCATTCTTAAATAAACAAATTTAATAACATCACTCCGGCAAGTCCCATTACCGCTACGATCGTTTCCATTAAAGACCAGGATCGGATGGTATCTTTTATTGACAGGTTGAAATATTCTTTAAATAGCCAGAAACCTCCGTCATTTACATGAGAAAACATTAGGCTGCCTGCACCTATCGAAAGCACCATCAGGTTCGGATCAACATTGGTTCCGGCCATCACTGGAAGCATGATACCCGCCGTAGTGAGACCAGCAACGGTGGCAGACCCGAGGCAAACCCTGATAAAGGCTGCTATCAGCCAGCCTAATACCAGCGGGTGAATACTTAGCCCTTCTAAAGCAGCTCCAATCTCTTTACTTACACCGCTGTCTATCAGTACCTGTTTCAGAACACCGGCACCTGCAATGATCAGTAACACCATAGCCACATCCTTTCCCGCTTCGGCATATATTCCCATAACAGATTTCATGCTTCTGCCAAGACCGGTGCCTAATGTAAAAGTAGCCACACCAACGGCCAGTAACATAACGATGCTTGCGTCACCGAAAAAATTGATGACGTCGTTTAGCAAACCTTTTCCTGGCAACGCGAACATCATGATAGTTGTGATCATCAACAACATCACCGGAAGCAAGGCGGTCAGGAAACTATTGGCAGTGCCAGGGAGCTCATTGTCGTTTTTGCTTTGACTGATGAAACCTTCAAGCGGAACAGATATAATATTTTTCACCGTTCTCGAAAAAACCGGCCCAGCAACGATCATGACCGGTACAGAAATGATGATGCCATATAGTAATGTAATTCCCATATTGGCATTAAACAACGTCACCAGTGCTGCAGGAGAAGGATGTGGTGGTAAGAAGCCATGAGCCACAGACATCGGAGCCAGCATGGGCAGGGCTATAAACATGCTGGGTAGTTTGTATTTGTAAATGATGGAGAAGATCATCGGAATGATCAAGACGAACCCAACGTTATAAAACAGCGGTATTCCTATGATGAAACCTGTCAGCATTAGCGCCCATTGAATATATTTTACCCCAAATATATTCATCATCACAGAAGCGATTTGCTGAGCAGCCCCGCTTTCGGCAACCAGTTTTCCCAGCATCGCCCCTAGCACAATGATGATGACCAGTGAACCCAATGTATCTCCTATACCCTTGTATACTGATTTGGTAATGTTGGTAATGGGAATGCCTAACATCAGGCCTGCCATGATAGATACCAGCAAAAAAGCGAGAAAGGCATTCACTTTCCCCCAGGAGATAAGAACTACCAGGAGGGCAATGCTAAGTAGAACAATCGCTAATGTCATGGGCTTGGTTTATTTTCTTAAGTATAACTGTAAGGGGTAGTTGTTTTGTACCGCTGTTGGCAAACCCACCAGGTTGTTCCCAGGTCGGCAGCTATCAATGCGAATCTCTCGTAACCTCCGATCCTGAACCACCCACTAGAAAATCAAAGTCAGCCCCTTTGTCTGCCTGTTGCACATTTTTTATATACAGGTTCACATATCCACGACTGACCACCGGTTCCGGCTTTTTCCAGTGTTGCCTTCTTACCTGTAATACTTCGTCCGAAACATCCAGGTGGATACGCCTGTTAATTACATCCAGTTCAATAAAATCGCCGTTTTCAACCAGGCCGAGCGTGCCGCCAATAGCCGATTCGGGCGAAACGTGAAGTACCACAGTGCCATAAGCCGTTCCACTCATTCTTCCATCCGAGATCCGTACCATATCGTTAAAGCCCTTATCTAGTATTTTTTTCGGAAGTGCCATATTACCTACTTCCGGCATTCCGGGATAGCCAACCGGGCCTACATATTTTAGCACCATAACACAAGTTTCGTCGATATCCAGTTCAGGATCGTCTATACGTGCGTGGTAGTCTTCAATTGTTTCAAAAACCACGGCCCTCCCACGGTGTTGCATCAACGAAGCCGTAGCGGCAGAAGGTTTGATAACCGCACCGTTCTCAGCCAGGTTCCCTTTCAATACTGCTATTCCCGCCTCCCTGATAAATGGCGATTCATAGCTGGCAATTACTTCTGTATTATAATTATTAACTGAATCATCAATATTTTCACGATGACTTCTGCCAGTTACAGTAATCGCATCCATATGCAGATGCTGTTTTAGTTCGTTAATGATTACAGGTAGTCCGCCGGCATAGAAAAAGTCTTCCATGAGGTATTTACCTGAAGGCATCAGGTTAAGCAACAGCGGTATCTTGCTTCCTAAATCATCAAAATCATTTAGGTCCAGGTCTACCCCGATCCTGCCGGCAATAGCCGTTAGATGGATGATAAAGTTGGTGGAGCCGCCCACCGCCGCATTCACCTTGATAGCATTTTCAAATGCCTCCCGTGTAAGTATTTTAGAGATTTTGAGATCTTCCTTCACCATTTCCACAATCCTGCGCCCAGACAAATGGGCCAGCACTTTCTTCCTGGAATCTACTGCGGGAATGGCTGCCGCACCAGACAAAGTCATTCCCAACGATTCTACCATACAAGCCATGGTTGAAGCAGTACCCATAGTCATACAATGGCCCGCGCTCCTCGACATGCAGCTTTCGGCCGAGAGGTAATCTTTGGGCGTCATGGTTCCTTTTTTCATTTCTGCATCAAACTGCCAAACACTTGTTCCGGAACCAATGTCTTTGCCCTGGAACCTTCCATTTAACATGGGTCCGCCAGGGACAACGATTGTAGGTAGGTCTACACTGGCGGCACCCATTAAAGTGGAAGGCGTTGTTTTATCACACCCGGTTAGCAGTACGACGCCGTCTATCGGGTTGCCCCTGATAGATTCTTCAGCGTCCATACTAGCCAGGTTCCTGAAAAGCATGGCCGTTGGCTTTAGCAATGTTTCTCCCAGCGACATGATCGGAAACTCCAGCGGAAACCCGCCGGCTTCGTATACGCCTCTTTTTACCACTTCAGCAATGTCCCGAAGGTGCGCATTGCAGGGCGTGAGTTCTGACCACGTGTTGCAAATGCCGATCACTGGCCTGCCATCAAAAAGGTCAACCGGGAAACCCTGGTTCTTCATCCAGCTTCTGTAGATGAAACCCATTTTGTCTTTTTTACCAAACCAGCCGGCGCTTCTGTATGTTGCCATAATGATAATTTAAAATATTTGGTAGTATATTATTCATTGTAAAGTTTCATTCATCTGTATTACCGCCCAGGTATTTTGCATAATTGTTAAACCTGCTTACAAATAAGGAGAAAAGTTCTGTCAATTCGGTCCAGTTATCTTGCTCTATCAATGACGGCGGAAACAAGGTACTCCCTACGCCTAAACCTTTGGCTCCTGCCTGGAGAAAATCGGTGAAATTTTCAAGGGTAACTCCACCAGTAGGAAGCAGCTTTAATTGAGGCAGGGGCGCTAGAATATCCTTTATGTAAGAAGAACCTAAACGGGTTGCCGGGAAGACCTTCACCATATCGGCGCCCAGCGACCAGGCCCTGAAAATCTCCGTAGGTGTAAAAGCACCGGGAAAGATGGGCACTTTTTTAGCTACGCAGGCTTTGATCACCGTTTCATCCAGTATCGGTGTAACAATAAAAGAGGCACCGGCAGTTAATGCCAGGTCCAGTTCGGCCATTGTGCAAACGGTGCCTGCGCCTATATTTAAAGTGCCGCTAAATTTCTCTGCTAAATAAGAGATTGTTTCGGCAGCTTTATCAGAGTTCATGGTAATTTCAAGGGTAGTAAGCCCGCATGATTCGTAAAGGCCTGCCAGTTTTTTGGTTTTTGCCAACGGCACATTTCGCAAAATGCCTACCAGTGGAATGTTGTAGAATGCTTCCCAGGAGAAGGGTTTACTCATTTTTTGCTTGTTTGAACAGAATTTTACCTTGTCCTTTAATCACTGATTCATCAACCGACCTGGCTGGAAAAATGTGGGTCCTGTGATCAAGCCCTAATTCTGCAATCGCTGCTTCATAATAATTTTTCAAACCCGATCCACAGCATAAATATATGGTACCAGCATCAATATTTTGAAGTTCCTGCATTTCGGCGCCTATCAACAGGCCGCTTAAGTAATGATAATTTTCTTTTCTTCCAAAAGTGCCGAACAAATGATTTGTCCTTACTTTAAAGCAGTTATGAAGCAGGTTTGATTGCATTGCATCCTTTACTCCCTGTTTAAAACTTTTAAGGGAACCGGTATCCTGCAGGTCATCATTTTTTTCAACACTGGAATGTAAGATGCTTTTTTTTGACAACAATTCAAAGAATTCTCCAGTCATATAGGTGCGGAAATCTACAGCTCGGTTGTCTTCTATAGCAATGTGCTTGGAATGCGTTCCAGGAAATATAAAAGTTTGCAAACCGGTATTCATGCCCTCCTTGTAAATTCCTATCAACTGGGTTTCTTCCCCCCTCATTACATCGTTGTTGCTCTTTACACCGGAGATCAACAGGATATCATGCCTGAACCCGGGTTCTTCTTGGCGATAGCTGGTTTCAATTCCGGAACCATGCATATCGAACGGTACCTGGCCATAGGGAAGTGGTGTCATGCCGATAGAAGACGATGCCATGCCTGAGATAACGATGGGTATTCCATCAAGAGAAA
>JBBJOD010000305.1:0-6408 GCA_037721715.1 Chitinophagaceae bacterium
CCACATTAACTACTTCCCCTCCTGGCGTTTCAATTTTACAGGGCACAGCCGATTATGGAGCCATAAACGCCGGCAGCAATGTAACCAACGGAACCCCATTTGTTATCGCAGTGAATTCAACTGTTTTATGTGGAAACCCGATTAATTTTATACTTACTGTAAATTTCAGCGGTGGAGTAAGTCCGAAGATTTTCCAATTTTCCATAAATACCGGAACGCAGCTTTTCAAAGGCGGAATTACTTCTACGCTGGGTACAACTCCTCCTTCGGGTTCCGGCTATACAGTAGTTTCCGGCCAGCAAACAGGACGTTTGTTTGGTGCAGCACCTTCATCATCATGTGGAACTCCGCTGCTTAATCCCGGGTTCACAGTGACAACGGGCTTGCGCCAATATGATGCTTATACATTCATCAACCCTAGTTCTACTAGCCAGTGCGTAACAGTAACGTTAACAAGTCCCAATGGTCTGAATGTCTTCTCCGCAGCGTATAATGACTCAGGTTTTGTTTCTACGGACCCCCGCCTGCATTTCCTGGCAAAGCCAGCGCAGCCTGCTCAGGCTACACAGCCGCAAACCTACAGCTTCAATGTTGCGGCAGGTAAGTCCTTTACAGTTGTTGTGCATGATGTAAATATTATTCCAGCCAGTAATTCACCTTACCGGTTAAGTTTATCGCTGGCTTCTTGCTCTGCAGGGCCTTCCTGTACGCCAGTAGTTATTTCAATGGACTCTGTTTCCCAGGGTGCTACTGGCATACCATACAACCAGGCTTTTGCGGCTACTGGTGGAAGCGGAAGCTACAGTTTTGCTGTGATCGGCAGCCTGCCTGCAGGACTTTCTTTTACGGGTAACGTACTTTCAGGCACTCCTACCCAGGCCGGAACGTTTCCAATAAAAGTTGTTGCAACGGATTTAACCGGGTGCCCAGCAGACACTAATTATTACAGCCTGGTAATTGCCGGAATAGCTCCAGCATCGATAACCGTTACTTCAGGTACACCGCAACAGGTTTTACCCCTTACCGCATTTCCGGAGGCATTGCAGGTTATTGTTCGTGATACGGCAAATAATGGTTTAAGTGGTGTAAACGTAGTTTTCAGCGCACCTGGTTCTGGTGCTAGTGGAACATTTGAAGGTGGCTTACGACAGGTAACTATAGTTACAGACTCCGGCGGCATTGCAATTGCACCCACCTTTACCGCAAACGATACTACTGGTGCGTATGTAGTAACCGCCGCTGTGGTAGGTGTCGCAGACGCACTATTCAGCCTTACTAATTTCTGTCCTGCGGATTTTGTTGTTACCAGTAATGCAGACAGCGGACGCGGTACGTTACGAGAAATTATAAGCAAGGCATGTGCGGGCATTCAAATTACTTTTGATAGTGCTGTTACGAACATCATTTTAACGAGGGGTGAGCTACGAATCAACAAAGCGATCACAATTATTGGGCCCGGCGCTTCCAGACTTACGATAAGTGGCAACAATAATTCCCGGATTTTCAATATTTCAGCTGGTACATCCACCGTATCCATTTCGGGATTAACGCTTAGGAATGGCAGGCCTTCAGGAAATATAGGGGGAGGGGGCGCTATTTTAATTAACAACGGTGTTAATGCGGGTCTTGTTAATATTACCCGCTGTGTCATCACAAATAATACAGCATCATTTGCCGGCAATTTAGGAGGTGGAATTGACAATGAAGGTGGAACTGTTGTGATCAATCAAACCTCTATTATTAATAACACGTCAACTTTCCGCGGAGGTGCCATACAGCACCAGGGCTTTGGTTCGATGGTGATAAACAACAGCACCATCGCAGGTAATACTGCCGATACAACAGGTATCGGTGGAGGCATTCGGATTGGCAGTGGGTTGCCGTTAACCTTAAACAACTGTACCATCATTGGCAACACTGCGCTAACGGGCGGGAACATTTCTATATTATCCGGTACCGTAACTTTTGGCAACACCATTATTGCAGGTGGTGCCCTGGTGGGAACGGGGGGAGTAGGACCTAATATTAATGGTAGTGGTTTTATTTCGAAAGATTATAACCTGGTCGACAGTACATCAACTGGCATAATCACAGGTATAACTACAAACAATATAATCGGTGTTTCGCCCCGCCTTTTGCCGCTGGCTAATTATGGAGGTGGAATGCCTACTTTTCTTCCAATGCCCGGCAGCCCGGTTGTCAACGCGGGTAACCCTGACTCTGCTTCAGGTACGGATCAGCGTGGATTTGCACGAGTGATGGGTGCACGTGTTGATATGGGTGCCGTAGAGGCAAACTATTCGCTGACTGCCACTGCAGGTGCTGATCAGGCGACACCCGTTCTCACCCAGTTCCCTTTGCCATTACAGGCTACCTTAAAGGAATCCGGCAACAGCATTGCGGGGGTTCCTGTAATTTTCTCTGCACCTGCCAGTGATGCAAGCGGCCTCTTTGCCAACTTGTCCAACAGGGACACTGCCATAACAAAAAACGCAGGATTAGCAATATCCCGCGTTTTTACAGCCAACCACATTCCGGGTACTTACAGTGATACCGCCAGTATAGGTTCCGCCTTTCCGCCTGTCACTTATACCCTGACCAACACTGCAGTGTTTTTCACCTCGAACTGCCAGCAGGATACCATTGTCGTGATAAATTCCCCTGGCTCTAAAATTAAGGTCAACTGGGTAGCTCCAAATCTCATTTTCCCGGATACCATCAACCTGCCGGGGGGAGTAAACCCGGCAGAGGCACGGATGTATTTCAAGGGTAATTTCAACGGGCACGGTTACTACGAGTCGGTCGGTAAATATGATTGGACCAGTGCAAAATCAGCTGCCACAGAAGTGGGGGCGCACCTGGTGACCATTACCAGCGCAACAGAAAACAGCTTTGTACATAATTACATCAATCAACGGTTTAGCACTGCGTGGATCGGTTTATACAATACCGGCAATCCCGGCAACTTTGCCTGGGTTACCGGCGAGCCGGTAAGCTTTACAAACTGGATACCCGGTGAACCCAACAACTTCTACGGCAGTACAGTAAGCTCAACAGTTTTTGAGCCATATGTACAAATAAACGGTTGGGCAGATCCTTTATCGCGGTGGAATGATATCGGCAACGCCCAATCGAAGTTCATTGCTGAATATGATAACCCGGTGCTGACCTACAGGCAGTACTCAGGTCCAGCGAATGGCGATTCGTTGAAAGCCGGCACTTACACAGTTTGTTATGAAAAGGCCAATACCATCACTGGCAAAAGAGATAGCTGCTGCTTTACTATTACGGTAGTTGACAATGGCATCAGCTTTACTGCAGGTGTTGAAGCTGCTGGCTTGAATAAAGTGAAGCAAGAGAAACCTGTATTCAGTGCAATAGCACTTCCTAACCCGAGCCGCACCGCCTTTTCAATTAAAGTACTTAGTGAAAATGTTACGGAAAAAATTCAAATCCAGGTAGCGGATGTTTTAGGAAGAATGGTTGAAATAAAAAGCAGCGTTTTCCCTGGAAGCACGACACGCTTAGGTGGCAATTACCTGCCAGGAATCTACTTTGCCCGGGTCATGCAAGGTAAAAGGGTTATATCAATAAAATTAGTGAAGCAATAAGAGTACTGATTTCAGCATCAATAAAGAAGGCGCCTTTTGGCGCCATCTTTATTGATATTACCAAAGCATCGCGGCAGTCTGACTTTAAAAATTGAAAGCTTTGTTTACTCTAACAAAAAATCGCTGAATGATTGTGCAAGTTCAAACGCACTGGCTTCTCCCATAGTTTTACACAGGCAATACTGTTTGTCTAATGGTTTACGATTTGCCTTACACCCATTTCGTACGTGGTTGAAGCGAAGCCGAAATATTGATCGAATTTTGAACTATCAAAGAAATAATCTCTGTCATACTGATACATCATTTCAGGCATTTCACGCAGTAAAGGCACAAATATACCCAGTAATTTAAGCACGAACATAGGCAAGACGATTACCTTTTTTGATGTGTTCATTTCCTTATTAAACAGTGCAACCCATTCCCGGCCAGTCAACGTATTCTTATCAGTCGGCAAATGCCAGACCTGGTTGAATGCCTCAGGGGTATTGCCTAAAAGTGCGGTTGCTTTGGCTGCATCAGGCGTGTAGATAAATGAATGTTTCTTACCGGCATCAACAAACCAGTTTGGTCTTTTGCCTTTTTGAATGTTTTTAAATACCGTTTCAATAAGGAAACTTTTTTCATTATCAGGCCCATAGAAATCAGGAGCACGAGCAATTAATGCCGTAAGACTGCCAACATTGACTTCCTTCATAATCATTTCCGCGATTTCCATTCTCACCATTCCTTTTTTACTTGCGGGCTTGATGGGCGAAGCCTCCGTCATGTGCCCCATGGCTTCGATATCGTATAGATAGACGTTATCAAAAAAAACTAATTTGGTTTTACGTTTTATACAAGAGGCAATAGTTGCTTTCATTAATGTTGGCCATTTGTCTCGCCATACTTTTATACTGTAATCAAAACCTACTACAAGGTAAACTACTTCGGAGCCTTCAATTGCTGCGTCAACCAGTTCGGGGTTAGACAAATCGGCAGCAAACAATTCATCTGTTTCATTTATCTTTTGCGGATTGCGACTAACTAATCTAATTTGATTGGTATAAGTCGTTAATTCCCTTGCCAACAGCTTACCTATCGTTCCGTTTGCTCCTAAAATTGTTTGTCTCATTATTGGTAATTTATTTATTAGGACTGATTACTTTCCTTATGCTCAGCCCGGGGTGCTTAATGGTTTGCAATTCGTCCGGTTGATAACTTTTCTTCTGTTACTTTCAGAAATTTCTGTTAGAGATATACGAATAGTTGTCTGTGCAAGATCAGACTCTAATCGTGCCACGGAAGGCCCTTGCAGCATAGTAAGATTGTGCACTATTGTGATACACGAAGACATTCCCATAGCGGAAATCTGCAAAAAGGGCACCACCAAGTTCCCTTATGACGGAAGGTGTTTCCACCCAGCTGGATGTCTTCGTATCGAAATTGCCAAGTTTCTGCAACTCCCTGTATTGATTTTCCGTTAAAAGATCGATGCCCATATCAGCCGCCATATCAATAGCGTTATTTTCAGGTTTGAATTCTTTCCTGGATTCCAGCCCTTCGCGGTCGTAACAGACACTTCTTCGTCCTTTAGGACTTTCTACCGAGCAATCAAAAAAAATGTATTTGCCTGTCGTTTTATCATAATTTACAACATCCGGTTCACCGCCAGTTCTTTCCATTTCATAAAGCGACCAAAGGTGTTCAATATTAGCTTCCAGTTTTGCTTGTACTTTAGCCCATTCCATACCTTTGTGGCGGTTCATGTTTTTCTCAAAGCGGCCTTTTAGTACGCTGATTAGTTCTTCATCTTGTTCGGGCGACAACTTATTTTTATTTCCTACTATCATATTGTGTTGTTTTGATTTGCTCACCATGTCTTGCAATTGGTAATGTGCAATGTCGGGCTGAACGGTCGTTCGCTTTGCTGCCAACTTAGACAGCGGATACGGCAGGGTAATCGTAGAGTACTGCCGGGAACCTATGTTACCGAATTGTTATAAAACGACCAGTACGAATTAAATTGGGCAATAACACATATCTATAATGTTAACTCTTATTTTGATATAATTCAAAGAGTCAATCTTCAAATAAGGTGAACAGATCGCCGATGCATTGTTAGCTGCTTCAATTTAATCTCGGACAAGCATCCGAGTTGTTTCGGCTTTTGGTTATTGTTTTAAGTAACTCTTTACAGGTCTTTTTTAAAGCCTTGTCTCATGACCATCTTTTTTTGCTGTATTTCTTTCTACTAACAGTGAACGCTGATATCAAAAAATGATTTGTTATTTCAGGGCGGAAAAGATTTTACTTTTGGCTTAATGATTTATCGATCATTTCTTTTAAAATCTTTATATCAATATCCTCCAATTTATTTATATAAAGGCAGCCCACACCAGTCTTATGCTTGCCTAACTTTTCAAGAGCAGCAGCGTGCTCCTTAATATTTATGCTAATGTATAACGATAGATTGGCTTTACGAGGAGAGAAACCTATCCGAAGCCAATCAACTTCCTTACCGGTGGCAGGGCTTTTGTATTTAAAATTACCAAAACCGATGATTGAGCTGCCCCACATTTTTGGATCTTCCCCTGTTGCTTTTTTCATTATTTCTACAATCACAAAACTGTCTTTGCGCTTTTGTTCATCCTTGACAGTATTGATGAAATCCTCAACGCTTGCAGAGGTTGGTTTTGTTTTTATTTCAGCCATTTGCAATAAATTATTTTACAATGGGTTTGCATAAAAAAAAAGAAATTAAGTTTTTCTTTATGAAGAAATACTTGCACAAACTTTAATTACCACAAAGTTAATATTA
>JBBJOD010000014.1:0-22116 GCA_037721715.1 Chitinophagaceae bacterium
TCACATTTGCATTTACAATCACCTGTCCGCTGGGTGAATTTCTCGCAGTTACAAACTGATCTGCAAGATGCCCGGTAACCGGGGTGGCATTGGCTATAGTAAGGGCTGTAAGTGCAGGGGCAGGTGCCGCTTGGCGTTGAATGCCCGGCGAATTATCCTTGTCATTTCTTTGCTGTACCACATGCGTAAGTTCATGCGCAAGTAATTTTTTACCTTCGCCGGATGACGGGCTGTATTGACCCTGATTGAATACGATATGATTGTCTACCGTATACGCCTTAGCGTTTATTGCTGTTGCTGACTGTTCTGCTTCCGAACCCGTGTGAATTCTTACTTCACTGAAATCATTATTCATCCTTTCACCAAAGAATTGTTGAGAACTACCAGGCAGAGCCTGTCCCTTTCCGTTTAGAGAATGAATATATGCACTGGTAGAAGCGGTGTCTATTTGTGATGTTGATGCTTCCTTTTTGGAAAGCTTTTTTTCTCCCTCTTCTTCAGGTGCATCCGTTCGGTTTACTTGCTTATCCTCTGCTTCGCAGTGTGTACATTTTGCATGCAGCTTCTCTTCATGATCTGCTTTGCTTTGAATAAACACCGGGGAAGAAGTGACTGCTACCGGATCCGGCATACGCATCACTTTATCTGCCACTGCGTCAGCTTCTTTTTCATGCGGGTCATCCGGTGTGCTGACGGTTAGCTTTGCCTGTATCGGTGCTTTGAAAAATGCGGCGCTTTGTTTATCACCATGAAACGCTTCTTCCCCTGCTTTTCTAAAAAAGGTACTGCCGGCTGCTTTCTGTTGAACAGAAGAAGTGCTTTTAACCATTTTATTTACAGCGGAGAACATAGCCTTTTTAATTACTTGGTAGGGATGTTTTTACAGGCGCACTCCTGTCTCTATTTTAAATTATACAATAATTTACTTTTTTTCATGGGCGATAATCCTGTTTTCAGTTCCTAGACTGAGATAATCGTATTTGCCGCAGGTCTACAGTTGAAATGGTTTTGGAAAATTTATAGGGGTAGGAATTACATCGGCTTCAGTTTTTGAAATATAAACAATATCTTTAGGAAATCCAAATTTTCCAAATACTAGCAGCTTGTTCAATGATGATGTTGACAGCTTCTGCTTTTTGCAACATGCAGGGATAAAGGAACTTTTGCCTGTGTTTATTACTACCAGATCTTCGAAGAAAGGAAAGCAGCAAATTACGATAACGGCTCGTTTAACAAAAGCTATTTGGTTCAAATAAAGGACTCAGAAATCAATCGCGTGATCACTAGTGATGGTTAACTGGATAGGTAAATGGCTACATGGACAAGGCGACACTTCTTCAATTTTAAGAATGTTTTCTTACCCATTAAACTTGTTACTACCACTCAAGGTTATTTTAGGTCCAATTTTAATCCTTGTACTAATATTCAGGGTATTTTGAGCTGATAGAAAAAGCACCACTGCCAACAGTTATACCTTGGCTGAAAATCAGATTCAGCTTTGATTGGGACTGGACGGTGAACTTGAACTTGTAATATTAAACTTTTGCCAAGAGTTTAGAAGCGGTTAGGGCTGACGGAACATAAAATGCCCCACTGCTTGAAGCCGTCGACGTTATGTGCCATGGGATGGAAGGTTCAAGAATAAAATAGACTTCTAAAATATAAATGTCTTTACAGCAACTTATTGTAGTTATGTGCGCGTACTCGACTGTACTGGTTATAGTCATCTATTTCGCGAGACCATCGTTAAGACGCATTTGGGGTGCTCTAGCAGGTGGGGCAGCCGGGGGTTGTCTGCTGCTAGTTGTATTTGTTCTCGGCAATGTTCGCGGTTTGTGGCAGGGATCACTTCCATCGAGGCCAAGTTTGTTGATGTTGCTATATATCAGTACTTCCATCTCATGTGCACCCATCTATCTTTGCACGTGGCGGGTCGCCCGGCGGTTTGGCCGTCGCGGCTTGACTGTGTTTCTTGGCGGGGTGGCGCTTATCGCCCCACCCAGGGATTATCTAATCGCGGCGAAGTACCCCGAGTGGATAGTTTTCACGCCGGGCGTTGCACCCATTCTCGCAGACGCCGCGGCATATATCGGTATTGTCGTTTTGGGGAATGTAGTTATGCGCATTGTAGCCGGTCCCGCACGCGGGGACCGATTGGCAAAACGCCCTTGGAACGATGGTATCGCAAGAACCCACGGCACATAATAACTAAGGTTTCGTTGCGTCCGTAGGACGAACAATGAAACCGCTGTTGAACGAAACTTACAGTAGCCGCTGTTGCACTATGGAGTTGCTGTACTTTTGAGGTGGAGGTTTTTAGCAGTTAGTGAGAAGGATGGTATGTATGGCTGCTACAATGTTTTTCATTTGCCGTTGTTAGCGGGCTACTGGTTAATGGATGGACATAAGTGCCCTTACCCATTACTTCAGGTTACAGGCACAAATTGTTTTTCAGATAAATATTGCTTTGGCGGTCCGCGTTTTCCGAAGACTTCTATGGTAATGAGTGTTCCGGTTTTGCAGCAGGGGCATTTGCGCAGCATAGTTTTCACCGCGTGTTCTTTTCTTTCCACTTTCAACCGGCATTGCAAAGCCTGTAGCTTTCCGCGTTTCCAGGCGCTGCTCAGGATGCCATAGTGCCTGATACGTACAAATCGGTGAGGAAGAATGTGCATCGAAAATCTTTTTACAAATTCTTCGTTGGTGAGCGTCATCAGCTTTGTGGTGCCTGTGTTTTTGTAGTCTTTGTACCGGAAGGTTACCTGCTGTTCATTCACCGCTTCAATGCGATGATTGCTGATGGCGACCTTATGGGTGTAGCGACCGAGATACTCGATGACTTGTTTAGGCCCTCCAAAGGGGCACTTGGCATATACCACCCACTCTTTGGCAAACAGACGTTCAATAAGTGCTTTGTCAGCTATGCCACTACTTCTTAGCTGCTGCACATACTTCGCCCGGAACACTTTGCTTAGTGCTTTCACTGAAAATAAAATACTATTGCTGCGCAACTGCCGCCTCCATTGTCCTTTAACATCTATACCGCCGCCTGGCACTATGCAGTGCAGGTGTGGATGAAGGCTCAGGTTCTGGCCCCATGTGTGCAGTACCGCTATCGTCCCCAACAGCAAGTCTTTTTTTTACCAAACTGATCAAGCGTTGCCCATACTGAAGAAAACAAAGCATCGTACACCAGCCTGGGTTGATGCAATGCGAGAGTATTCAACTCCTGTGGAAGGGTGAACACTACATGGTAATAAGTGCACGGTAACAAATCCTGCTCCCGCTTTTGTATCCACTCTTCGCGTTTATGCCCCTGGCACTTCGGGCAGTGACGGTTGCGGCAACTATTATAGCTGATGCTTATGTTGCCGCAATCGCTGCAGGCATCCACATGACCGCCAAGCGCTGATGTTCTGCATTGTTCAATGGCTCGAAGTGTCTTTTGCTGATGAATGGAATAAGACGGAGCATCAATATTTACCCGGCGCAGCACATCGGCTACTTCGCTCTTGGGCTGCATTTGGCAAACACTTTATCGAGCGGACTATTAGGAAACTGATCCGGCGTCTGGCAGACATGCAGATAGATCATTGTGCTTTCGATATTAACATGCCCCATCATCTTTTGCACGGTGATGATGTTTACACCATCTTCCAGCAAATGTGTAGCGTAAGTGTGTCGCAGCATGCGAGTATGCACTTCCTTGATGATACCTGCGTTCTTTGCCACTGTTTTTATTGCCCATTGCACGCCGCGCTGGCTGTACCTGCCATCGAAGCCTTTGCCTTCAGGGTTGCCTGTGCCTTCAAAGACGTACAGTTTTGGGCGTTCAATGCTGATGTATTTTTTGATGCCTCTTATCAGGTGTGCGGACAGCGGCACATAGCGGTCTTTGTTGCCTTTGCTTTGCACGATGTGTAGCACGTGGCGGTCGAAATCCAGATGCTTTAACTGCAGGCTGCGTACCTCCTGGCATCGCAGTCCGCAACCATAGAGCAGACCAATGAGGATTTTATGTTTGAGCAGTTGCGCATGTTTGAGCATCGCCCATATCTCTTGGCGGCTGAGGCTGACGGGCAGCTTTTCGGCACGGGCTATGGAAGGAAGGTGCAGGTGCTCATAAGGCAGTCCTTCGGTTTTAAGCAGGAACCGAAGCCCGTAAACGGTGTGTTTAAAATAAGTTTGTGAAGGCGTATGGCTGCGTTGTTGCAACTCGTACAAATAATCTTTTACCTGCTCGCGATCGAGCTCAGTAGGTAGGCACTGAAAGTGGAGCGCCATGGCGGCAATGTGACGACTGTAGTTGTCGAAGGTGCGCGGGCTTCTGCCCAGGATGGAGATGTTGCGCTCGAAGCGTTGCAGCAATGCTTGGAAACCATTAACTTCACGACAGGCACGGATGAGGTACTTGTTATACCTTAATTCTTCCGGCGATTTTTTTTCGTTGCCATAATCAATAAAATTTGTTGAAAGCTAAATTTACGAATAGTCGCGGAAGGCTACCGTAGGTTTAGTTCAACACAAGCTGTGTAAAAGAGCGGCTGACGGATAAATTTTAAACATTAAATCGTTAATGAACGACAAAGCAAAATTGAAGCTTTGACCTTCCAAATGCCGCTCCTTCACAAAGCCCTCTTCGTTAGCGGTCAGGTTTACAAAGGCTCCAAAGGCGGTGACGAATAACGCCAGGCAATAGAGAAAACAATGATCCTTTATTTATATTGAGTTTGTTATCGGCAGACGGAATGCATCTATGGGGTATTTCAGGCTACGTAAAAGCATGAGTACCGATGCAAAGAAAACTGATGAAAATTAAAGTCGAATGAATTGCCACCACTCACAATATGTAACAAAAATTATCGCTATATTTCCTTCTTAAATAAGATTTAAAAGATCTCATCTTCCGTCCTGCGCAATAGTTTAACAGTCTTACAGAAATTTTTAGAATTACTTGAGTAATCTGTTACCTTGTTATTATTATTTTAATGACAATGTCACGAGCTCGTAGCCAGATGCCATCTAAAACCATATAAATATCACCTCGAATGTAAACCCGCCTCGGCCACTTATATCTTTATAGCCCTCATCACATCGATTAACATTTAAAAACGAGCCATATGCACATCAGGATTTCACTTTTCACTGAAAGATTATTTTCCGGGACTCGAATTATATATACTTGGGGAATTTTTTTATCTTTCTTTTTTATAACCGCTTTTTGTTCCAGCACTCAGGCGGCCGTTCGACTTGTTGCCATTCGGGCTGGATTAACTTCCCAGGAGATTCAAACTATTCTCAACACTGAACGCAATGTGTATTTTGGCCCTGGAACACATATGCTTGGAACACTGCAGATTAGCAATCGAAACCAAGGGATCATCTGGGGTGCAGGGCGAATGACAACAACACTTGTTGGCCGTATCGTAATTTCAGGTAGCACCATAACCTTAGGAAACCTAACGTTCAAGAATCCAGATCTTGTAGCTGGCCAGGCCTTAATTGATATTACAGGGCCGACATCGAATATCTCAGTGGTAAATGTTGCTGCCTATGCCGGAACCCTGTTTTATCCCGATGGAATTAACGTCGCCTTGAAAAATGGCGGTACTGCCATTCGTATGAGAGCTCCAGGCGATCTTACCATTCAAGGTACTCATTTCGGAGCGAGCGATCTGGGTTTGAGCATTGAAAATGCTCTCGCCCACGTCACCGTTTTGGGTGGTAATTTTCAAGCCAATCGCCTTCACATTCTTGAGATGCAAGGTCAAATGGAAGTCAGGGCTTTTGGAGCACAAATGGCATTTGGTGGTGCAGATATTGAAATAAGGAGCGCGTCGGCTTCTGGCTTTCATGTGATAGAAGGAGTCAGATCAGAAGGGAATAATAACGCCAGGCTACCTGAACATACTTTTCTTCGCGTTCCATTAACCAGTCAAGCAGTAAATGTTGCCATCCGATCCACATCACTGATGGGATTCAACCGTTATGCTGAGTATAATGCGAATGGCACCCTTGCATTAATCGCTAATGCAAACTATCCTCAAAATACCCAGGTAGCCTCCATCACCGCAAACGGTTCAGCAAAAATCATTAGTTACGGAACTCATTTCGGATATTCATATGATGTTGGTCCGTTTCAATTAGGCCCGCAAGTATCCATGGTCTCTACCGGAGATCTTTGGCATCTTTTGAACAAGGATGATTACTCCAGGCCCTTTACCGAGCCGCTCTCAGTGGCAGCTTTCCAGGCCGCGGGAAAAACAGTTCCCGCAGGACTTACTTTTACAGCGGAAAACGGCACAGCCACCGCGTTAATTCCAATTATACCGCGATTTAGGACGATCTCTTTTCCGGTGATTAGCAATTTAAGCGCACTCATGATGAATGTAATAAATTATGGCGCTAGACCTGACGATGGCGTTGATGATTATGCAGCAATTCAAAAAGCTATAACTGAAGCCACTGCCACGAATGGAATTTCCCAGCCTTTATTCTTTCCTGCCGGGAGATATCAACTCAGCCAGCCTTTAACCTTGGAACATGGTTCCGGTGGTGGGTTCTGGGGAGTGGGTCAAGATAAAACAGTGTTGATCAGTACGTCCGGACAAGGAGTGCTTAGGACAGACGGCGCCGGGTATGCAACATTTGTGGATATTGCCTTTGAAAACAAGACGGGAGCAACATCTACTACAGTGGATTTCGGGTGGAGAACACTTAATTCCTTACGATATCCATCCACCGGTGCTGCTCTGCAAGGTAATATGTTTTATCGTACGCGGTTCGAACATGGAGGCGTTGGATTGGCTATTGGTACAATGGGTGACGGCTCACCTAATCCTGGAATGATGGGAAGCGAATTCATGATTGTCGAGTCCATTTTCCGAAATCAACATCGAACAGATGGCACCGGTAGCAATGTCCATATTGCAAATTATAATGCCCTGACCAATTCTTTCGTTAATTCCCAGTTTGATAATGCCGACTGGGCGCTCACTCAATCAGCAGGCAGTTTTACGTTCTATGGAGACCAGCTTACGAAGCTGACATCGGGAGGAATAAACACGTTAAACTCAGTTGCAGACGCTTTTCCGATTATTGATGTAACCATGGATTCATCTCCTGGAGTATTAATCCGAGGTAGCCACAGTTCATCATTAAAACGAATTTTAATTGCTGGTACAACATTACAACCGCCGATTAGCGGTGATGGTAAAGTTTCAGAATACAACGAAGGAGGCTCAGTTGTTGCCATCGACTTCGTATTCCCCGGACGGTATCTTGCCAATGGTGGAGCGATCGGAGACAACACACTTATTGTCAATCAATCGGTTGGAGGGTCTGCCTATATTTCCGGTCGGGCTCACAAATATTACTTCAAATAGGGTTCAATTAAATTACTTTGTTTCATCTGTCAGAACTTTATTTAACCCCACCATTGTAGATGCTTTGACAACACAGTTCTTAACAATATTGCGAAACCATATAAAAAGTTGCTAATTATGCTGCGCATCCTATACTTCATAAAGCGAATTTTTGCTATTATAGCAATTATTGCCCTGTCTTTATTAACCAAAGCCACTCCTCATCAAGGTGTTGTTGTTACTGATATTGATCATACCGGAATGGGTACATTCTCAAGTAATTATGTACTGTCGCAAGGCCCTAATGCTGATCATCCATGGATAGTTTTTAATGCCAATGCAGGGGATGTATTAAAGATGGAGGTAAATACTTCTACCTGGAGTAAAGGAAGTTATTTATGGCTATATATGGCTCCGGATGGATGTGTAGAAGTTGGAGATTACTCACTCAATGGAACACTTCAGCAGCTTCCACTTCAGCCTGGCAATGCTAAAATTGGGGATGGCTTAATTTATACGCAGACCTACACCATCTCTACTAAGGGCCAGTATGCTTTTCAGCTTGATTCATGGGATGGAGGCAGCGGTGCTTACACAGTCATACTTGCCGGTTCTACAGCGCCAACCGTACTTTGTAACCGCCGGGCCCGGCCCGAATGCGGATCAGGCTCACAGAACGCGAATGCTCCCCAGGCTGATAGTGACGCCGATGGACAAGCAGATCTTTGCGATACGGACGATGATAACGATGGAGTGCTTGACACCAACGACAACTGCGGAGCCATCGCCAATGCAGATCAATTGGATAGCGACGGTGACGGGGAAGGAAATGCATGTGACATCGATACTGACAATGACGGTGTGCCTGATACCATAGATTGCGACCCCTTGGATAAGAAAAACGATAAAGTACTTTTCTGCCATAATGGAAACACCATCTGCGTAAGCCAGAATGCCGTCCAGTCTTACCTCGAAAATGGTGATCATTTGGGCCCTTGTTCTTCTTCAACGAAGCTGAGCCAGGCGGCTCCCCTATCGGTACAGCAACAAGAAGTAATCGCTTCCGATGTTAAATTTGCTGTATTCCCAAATCCTAACGACGGGCAGTTCAATGTGCGGCTGGTTACTACCAAAGCTGTCAAAGCTGAGGTTTTGATCTTAGATGCCAAAGGCTCTTTAGTAGAAAGAAGGTTGGTTCAATTGACCGGAACCGGGCAGCTATTACGGTTCACTTTAAAAAATAAGACAAATGGAACGTACGTCGTAAAAGTGGTGAGTGGTGGCGTTGTTCAAACGACTAAACTAGCCGTGCAATAACAAGATCACTTCCTCGGCAGCCTTGTTGTGCAATTAGTTTTTATAGCCGGGTTAGGGCTTGCTTGGATATTTGTTTAAATATAACATGCAGTTGGTAGAAGCGGGTTACGTATCCTTCAGCGGTGGAGGTACACCAATTAACTGTAAACCTTACCAAAATAATGGAATCCACAAGAAAATACAGCAGCACGGTAACAGATGATATCAGTCAGCCTTCATCAAGAGCCATGCTTTTTGGAGCAGGGTTTACAGACGAGAATATGAAGAAACAACAGGTAGGTATTGCCAGTGCGGGATGGGAAGGGAAGGGGACCCCTGTAATATGCACCTGAATAGTTTGGCCGCTTATGTAAAAGAGGATTTAAAAGAAGCAAATTAGGGGGACTGATTTATAATACCATCGGTGTGAGTGATTCCCTGCATGAAACGACAGAACTAACTTCAATATGACGGGAAATAATACCAATAACACCCTGACTGCTTTAATAAGATGTTACCGCAATGTAAAAATCAAATGGAAAACATTTTCCAGGCATGGCGCACCAGGGAGTCTGCCCCTTTTATTTGGAATTTGCCTGGTGATGATTTCAGGGTGCCGTGAAGCTGTCTTATTTGAAAGAATCTCTTCATCACATTCCGGAATTCATTTTGATAATAAGATAAGTGAGAACGATTCCATTAACCCTATCGACCTTGAATTTTTATATAACGGCGGAGGTGTGGCAGTAGGGGATTTTAACAATGATCATTTGCCAGACCTGTATTTCACAGCCAGTATTGAGCCAAACAGGTTGTATTTGAACAAAGGAGATCTTATGTTTGAAGACATCACCGGTGAAGCGCAGGTGGGCGGCAACGGCAGGTGGGCAAACGGCGCGTCGGTAGTGGATATTAATAACGATGGCTGGGAAGACATTTACGTGTGTAACACCATCCGGGAAAACCCACAGGAAAGAAAAAATCATTTATACATTAACCAGGGGCTAAATTCCGTAGGAATTCCTGTGTTTAAAGACATGGCGGAAGAATATCATCTTGCCGACACAAGCTACTCCGTACATGCCTCATTCTTTGACTACGACAATGACAGCGATCTTGATATGTACCTGCTGACCACCAGGCTGGCTAAAAGAAGCGGGGTGCAATTTATGGATAATTACAGGGGAGATACCTTGAAATCGGATGTAGACAAGTTATTCCGTAATGACTGGAGCGATTCCCTAAACCATCCTGTTTTTACCGATGTGTCAGCAACGGCAGGCATCAGGGAGCATGGCTACGGACTTGGACTTGCTGTAGTAGATATTAACAAAGATGGATGGAAGGATATTTATGTAACCAACGATTTTTTAAGCAGTGACCTGTTATACATCAATAACAAGGACGGCACTTTCTCTGAAAAGGCCCGTACAGTTTTTAAACATACGTCGCAAAATGCCATGGGTAACGATGTGGCAGATATCAATAACGACGGCCTTGCCGATGTCTTTGCGGTTGATATGAACCCAGCCGACAATCTCCGAAAAAAAAAGAACATGAACGGCGGCAATTATTATGTTTATCAAAGCATGATCAACGGAGACTACATGCTGCAGTATGTTCGTAATACCTTACAGCTTAATCGTGGGCCTGCTATTTTTGCCAATGATTCCATCGGCGAACCGGTATTCAGTGAGGTCAGTTTCTTCTCCGGCGTAGCGGCATCAGACTGGAGCTGGAACCCTTCGCTGGCAGACTTCAATAACGATGGCTTACGCGACATCATCATCACTAATGGTTATCCGCGCGATGTTACCGACCATGATTTCGCTTCATTCAGGGCAACATCCAAGAACATCGTTTCAAAGCAGGAGCTTATTCAGCAAATGCCCCGGATAAAAATTGCAAATTATGGCTTTGTAAACAAAGGAAACCTCCAATTTGAAGATGTGTCAGCCATATGGGGTTTACAGACACCGTCTTTCTCTAACGGTGCGGTGTATGCGGATCTTGATAATGATGGTGACCTCGACTATGTGGTGAATAACATCAACGACGAAGCGTTTGTATATAGGAACACACTTAACACGCCGGCAAAAGTGTCAGCCAATTATCTTCAGCTTCGGTTTAAGGGAGACGAGAAGAACATTAATGGTTTGGGCGCATACGCCGAAATACATTATAAGGAAGGACAGTTGCAGGTGTATGAAAACAATCCCTGCCGGGGGTACCTTTCGTGGGTTGGAAACATCGCTCATTTTGGATTAGGCCAGGTAGCTACAATAGATTCACTTATAGTCATATGGCCCGGAGGTAAAAAGCAATTGATCAACGATGTTAAGGCTAACCAGCGCCTGGAAGTAATTATGGAATCGGCAAGCCTGGATCATAATTTTTTTGAATCCGGCAAAGAGGTAAACCGAACATTCACTGATATTACGGATGCTGCGGGTATCCGTTACCGGCACCAGGAAATGGATTTTATTGATTTTGATGTACAAAGATTACTCCCTCATAAATTATCTCAGTACGGGCCTGCGCTGGCATCTGGCGACGTTGATGGAAATGGCCTTGACGACCTCGTTATAGGAGGTACGGGTGATTACCCAGCAGCAATAATTTTACAACAGGCAAAGGGAACTTTCATTGAAAGAAAGCTACCTCTACTAACGGGACCAAATGAACGAAGGCCTGAAAACATGGGAGTTTTATTATTCGACGCGGATGACGATAGAGACCTTGACCTCTACATAGCTAATGGCAGCAGTGAGTTTGCAGCCAATAGTAAAAATTACCAGGACAGATTTTATCAAAATGATGGCAAGGGAAAATTCCAATTTTTAGATGATGCCCTGCCTGTAAATTACACCAGTAAGAGTTGTGTAAAAGCTGCTGACTTTGATAAGGACGGGGACCTGGATCTTTTTTTGGGAGGAAGAGTGATACCTGGTAAATACCCGCTGCCAGTCAGCAGTTATATCTTCCGGAATGATTCAAGACAGGGGAATATAAAATTTACGGATATCACTCATGACGTGGCCCCGGACCTGGTTAATATTGGTCTGGTTTGTGATGGGCTCTGGACAGATTATGATAACGATGGCTGGGACGATTTAATGCTTGCAGGAGAATGGATGCCAATAACCCTACTAAAAAACAATAGGGGAAAACTGCAGGATATAACCGCTTCAACCGGCATAGATAAACAATCAGGATGGTGGAATAGCATAACCGCCGGCGATTTCGATAGCGATGGCGATATCGATTACATTGCTGGAAACCTTGGGCAGAACTCTTTTTACAGGGCTTCCGATCAATATCCCGTAAGTATTTATGCCAAAGACTTTGATCAAAACGGAAGTATTGATGCCGTTCCGGTGGTTTACTTACCCGCTGAAAATGGTACGCTAAAAGAATATCCTGCCCATACCCGCGACGAAATGGTGGAGCAGCTTCCTTCTTTAAAAAAACGTTTCCTCACTTATAAAGTGTTTGGGCAAGCAAGTATTCCTGAACTGTTTAACGAGGATGAATTAAAAGATGCTTTGATCCTCAAAGCAAACTATTATAAAAGTAGCTATATTGAAAACCTGGCTAATGGCAAGTTTAACATTTCGCCATTGCCTGTCGAAGCCCAATTAGCTCCAATTTACGGAATGGTAGTAGATGATTTCAACGGCGACGGGCATATCGATGTGATTTTGTGTGGGAATGATTTCGGAATGGAAACGTCCAATGGCAGGCACGACGCACTAAATGGATTATTATTATCTGGCAACGGAAAAGGAAACTTCAAAGCACACACAATTTGGGAAAGCGGTATTTTCATTTCCGGGGATGCAAGGGCAATGGTTAAACTCATAGGCTCCAATGATACTTATTTGCTTGCAACATCACAAAACAGGGATCGGTTAAAGGTATTGAAAGCGACATATTCCCAGAAGCTTATCCACCTGGAAACAAATGACAAATATATTTTTATAACCTACCGCAATGGACGAACTCGCAAAGAGGAAGTGTATTACGGAAACTCATTCTTATCGCAGTCATCACGGTTTGTTTGTATGGATTCATTAATGACAAAAATAGAAATTGTGAATAGTAAAGGTCAAAAACGAGTGATAGAAAGTAAGTAATTTCATTCAACAGGAAATCAGCATTCATCTCATCTTATACTATTTTATGCTCATCGCTTCCTTTTTATCTCGGTTATACTTTACGATCTCTTTGTTGATTTGCGCTGTGTCAACGGCAGGAGCGCAAAATTACTTCGAGGTACCAGCAATTGAAGATACAGCTCAGTTTAAGAAGGGCATTGCGAGAACTGCCTGGCTTCTCACGTCAGCTAAGCAACAAAACCCTGTTCAAGTTAGAATACTTGTCTATGGTCAGTCTATCAGTGTGCAGGATTGGTGGAAGACCGTAAAGGAATTCGTAGAGAAGAAATTTCCCCTTGCGCGTATCACTTTCATCAATAAAGCAATCGGAGGCTTCAGCGCTGAACGGCTAAAGCTTACAGTAGAAAATGATGTGATTTCTTTTTATCCTGACCTTGTACTTTTTCATGATTATGGAAATGAGGCGGATTATGAAAGTATTATCCGGATCATTCGCAGTAAGACAACTGCTGAAATTGCTGTGCAGACAGACCATATGGCTTTGCAAAACAACGAGTGGCACGACAGGCATAATAACGGTTGGATAACAGGCATTTGCAGTAAGTATAAGTTGGCCTTGATAGATGTGCGGAATATTTGGAAAGCGTATCTCAAAGAAAACAAGCTTGAAGTAAAGGCACTACTTTCTGATGGTGTACATTTGAACGCCCATGGTAATTACCTGATGGCTTCCATTATCAATCAATATTTTAATTTTATCGACGGAGCTAAGGCTACTAACCTGTATGTACAAACTAAAACAGCGGGAAAGGATTTCGTTGTTAAAAGAAATAAATTGAAAATGCAGGTAAATGGCAACCGTATTGACCTTGTTTGGAAACCGCATTCAGGCGGCACTGAAAAAAATCTTGTGTATATAGATGGTAAAAAGCCTTCTGCTTTTGGAACGTGTTATTACTATACGAGGCCTGCATTTGATACCAATTCCTTCTTCCTGAAAAAAATAGGTCAGCTACTCGCCCTGAAACTCACAGATAAAGCAAAAGAAGAAAAATGGATGATGACCGTTATGTGGGCAGACAGTCAGCGTCAGCAAATTGGCTATTCACTCACGGGTTCTCTTACAGGGCCGGATGGCTCAGGCAGCAGTGATAGTCTTTTTGTTTCCCGTTCAGGTAAAATTATTATCGAGCCGGCATTTTGGTTCAGGGCAAAAGAGTTTGCTGCATTCCCCTGGTTGAAACCCGGTGATGTGCTGCGATGGGAGGTAAGGTCAATGTGCCAGGATGAAGCGCTGCCTGAACCATCTGAGCCAATTACTGTGGCTCAGGGGTTGAATAACGGGAAGCATCAGATCCTCTTGAAAGGAAAAGGTTTGAAAAAGCTCGAAGCAATAAAGATATATCAACCTCCACTACAGTAATTATTTTCAAAAACAGTATCATCTAATTAACCGTTCCGTGAGTGCTGCATGAGTAGCATTACGTTGTCAGGGCTTAACATAAAAAGGGATGTTAGCCGTTGCCCAATGTCCATTTCCATCGTAAGCATAAGCAAATAAACGGTAAGCTCCCTCTCTATCAGGACTAAGAAAACGGATCTGTGATTTATTTGGTTCAGCTACTAATCCCTGAACAACTGGGGGCTTTTTTTCACCATTTCCACCATATGGAAAGCTTGTCCCTTCCGGTAAGATTTCCCAGTTATACCGGATACTGTCTTTCTCGGTATCTGAAACCCATAGCTGCGCATGGTAGTTTTGGCCGGGTGATAATTTCACATTATCATATGCTCCAAGCATGCCAATTTTAATTGAGTCTAGCCTCGGAGTGCGGTTGTGTGGCCAACTGCCAGTCCATCCATAATGCATTACATCCACTGCTTCTGTTTCCTGGCCATTTGCATCAAACATGCCAAACCAGGTATGTGTACGTTCCTGGTGCTGCCGCCAGAGGAACACATATGAACCGAGGCAGAAGCCTGCATCACCAGCTATTGTTTTCTCATAACGTTCCTTATATTTAGCCGCCTTCATACTGCTTGTTTCTTCAATGGGTGCCTTCCATTCGGTTTTGGGCACCTGCCAAAACCCGGTAGGTCCCCACTCGGTAACGGCATAGGGCTTTTGCCATCCGAATTTGCGCAGCCATTCCGGAACCTTTAATAAATCTCCATACTCATTTATGCCAAGCAGGTCAAGGGAGGGACACTTAGCGACAAGGTCTTTTATTTTTCCTGCATCAATTGAACCCACAACAGTCATTACGGGGTGATAAGGGTCAATGCGGTGTATTTCTTTTGTCAACGCCTCTACAGCCTCCCAGACTTTACTATTATAACGCTCCTTTACATTAGCCTGTATGAAGTCTAGTTCGTTACCCAAGGCCCACATTATCACCGCAGGATGTTTTTTTGTCTTCCTTACAATCTCCATCACCTTTTCGTGCTGGGTTTTTACAGCAGCACTGTCATCGTAATTCATTCCATCTCGCTCGGCTGTGACCGGTAGATTAATCAGTGCAGTTAATCCAAGAGATTGAGCCTTGTTTAAGATCTGAATATTGCCTCCCGTCCTGATTGAGTTCCCGCCGTAATTCTTTAATTTTTCAAGGTAGTCACTGCCTACTGCACCTTTTATGAAATAGGGTCGACTGTTAACCAGCAACTCAAAAGTGTTTTTCCGCTTAATAATTTTGACTCTCTTTATCTTACTTATTTGTTGCGAATATGTAATCGCTGAGCAGCAGATGAACAGCAGAAAAAGAATAATTTTCATTGATGTAGATTTGACCATAATTAATTCTTTGTATTCTTGCTTTTGTTACCAAAACATCGTTCAGTCAAATTTGCCGCAGTTGTAAGGTTTATAACCACCGGTTACCCAGTTGAAGATAATGAATATGCCATTAACCCCTACGGTATCATATGGAAGAGGTGAAGTATTTTCTGTTAGTCGTTTTTCCTGCATGAAAGTTTTAATGGTTGAAAAAAAATGGGATCGTGGAATGGCAGAGAACTTGATACAGGTCTCTTTCAGACTACTCATTACAGATATTTTTGTAATTTCCAATTTGTTCACTACTATTACACTCTCCCTCTTAATACAAAACGATTGCTATGAATCAACATTCCGCATTGCATTCATTGAAGTGCTGGATTCTTTTTACCTTTTGTTTATTAGTCAGCAGTAGTTTCTTGTTTGCCCAGGAGTCGGTTTCCGGGCGGATCGTAGATAGTGCGGGGGGAAAGGGTATTTCAAAAGCATCAATAGTGGTAGAAGGAACCAAGCGAGGAACTGTCACCGATGCAAATGGAAATTTTCGAATCAACGCTTCAACGGGCGAGGTATTACTGGTTAGCTTTTTGGGTTATCGCAGTGAACGGGTACCAGTAAGCGGAGGCTTGGTTAATGTTAGCTTAGCGACTCAGCAAAACCAGTTAACGGATGTAGTTGTTATCGGCTATGGTACGCGGCAGCGAAAAGACGTAACCGGCGCTGTGTCTACTGTTAGCAGTAAAGACATTGAGAAAAGCACGGCTATGACTCCCGAACTGGCTTTACAGGGTCGGGCGGCTGGTGTCTTTGTAAATGCAGGCGGGGGAGACCCACAGGCAAGGCCTACGATTCGAATACGTGGAGTGAATACATTTGGTTTTGCCGAGCCGTTGTACGTAATTGACGGCGTGCCCATTTTTGAAGGTGGGGCTGGTGTTACAGCTGGGGCTATCGGGGACATTAGGTCCCCCGTAAACATATACTCCATGATCAACCCTAATGATATAGAATCTATATCTGTATTAAAAGATGCATCAGCAGCGGCTATCTATGGTGTGCGGGCCTCTAATGGTGTTATCCTGATCACCACTAAGAAAGGTAAATCCGGTCGTCCGAAAGTGGAGGTCTCATCATCTTATGGTGTACAAAATATCGTAAAAACCTACGATGTTTTAAATACCCAACAGTATTTTGACCTGGTTAGGGAAGCTTATAATGCTAACCCCGATGCCAACACCACTTTCGAACAAAAATTCGGTCCCCGCTACACCCCCACCAATGCACTTTATGCAGGCAACAATCCGACTTACGACTGGCAAGGAGAATTGCTGAAAAAAAATGCTTCCCTTCAGGATCAAAGCGTTAAACTTAGTGGCGGCAATGAAGCAACTACCTACTACCTATCGGTGGGCCTTACACGCCAGGAAAGCCCGTTAAAAGGCAACAACCTGGAAAGATATTCTTTGGCTACCAATATCGACTCAAGGGTCTCAAAGATTCTTTCAACGGGATTAAACCTGCGGTTAGTACAGGAGAGGGCCCTTGTAAATACGCAATCCGATCTGCCTACAATGGCTTCTACCATTCCTTTCCAGCCTATTTTTAGTTCTACCGATCCAACGGGGTATGAGCCGGTAGCACGTGGCACGTTTGTACCCAATCCTACTTACGACCCAGCCAAGTTGGATGCAGGCCCTGCTTTTAATTTTGGGCCTGGTGATCCGACATTGATATGGGGCAACCAGTCACGATTCAATGTGTTCGCCTTTCAAAAATTAAACAACAACGGTTACGACCTCATGCGTGCTTTGGGTAATGCCTATGTTCAAATCGAACCCATCACCGGTTTAAAGTTGAGGGCTTCACTGGGCGGGGACTGGTATATGAACCTTCGAAAATCATGGTCTGACCTTGATAACTGGCGCTTCTCGCAAACCCCGGGCAATCCATTTGCTAATCAAAATGGACAGGCAAAAGGCAGCTATGGTGAAAGAAGGGGAACAACGTACAATTTAAACAAAGAGGTTACGCTTAATTTCAACCGTACCTTTTTCGCCGATCATAGTGTGGATGTTATCTTATCAGCTTCTGACCAGTTCTCGCGGTGGAATGTATCTGACTTAAGTGGACGGGTTAATTTTACTGACCCACAATACAGGGCGATTTCTAACCAGCCGCCGTTTACCCAGGGTTTTGCAGGCATTTTACAGGAAGACCAGTTGATTGGTTATATGGGCAGGGTAAGTTATAAGTTTCGCGACAAATATTACCTGGATGGTACGCTGCGATATGATGGGTCATCAAGGTTGGCTCCCGGACAAAAATGGGATTATTTCCCTTCTTTTGCAGCGGCATGGCGTATCAGCGGGGAAAAGTTCTTCCCTAAAGTTTCATTTATTAATGATGTTAAACTACGGGGCGGCTGGGGTAGGCTGGGTAATTTTCAATCAGCCGGATTTTACAAGTTTCTGTCAGGGGTATCACTTTCGGCTGATTACCCGCTGGGGTCTGGCGCTGGTAACGGCGTTGGCACACAGGTTCAAGCTGCCAGGTTAGCTGACTTTGCCAACACCACCCTTACCTGGGAAAAATTAAAAACTGTCAATATTGGACTTGATGCCCAGTTGTTTAATAACCACGTGTCCTTTACCGCTGAATACTATGATAAAACAACTTTCGACATCATTCAAAGTGTAGCATTGCCTCCAAATACAGGCATCCAGAACAATGCGGACTTAAACGTAGCTACAGTAAAAAATACGGGTTTTGAATTTCAGTTAGGATACAACAATACGCTTGGGCCGGTAAACTTTAATGTTTCAGCAAATTTAACCACCACTAAAAACAGGGTGGTGAGATTAAATGGTGGAACACCTATTGGAGGTGAAGGAGGAAGAATAGAGGAAGGGTACTCGTTATTTTATCTATGGGGCTATAAGAGAGGTGGCATTTTTCAAAACCAGGCGGATATTGCGGCGTGGAGAGCAGTATACTCCGATGCAACAATCGGTCAAACAAGAACAGGGGGTTACACCTACCGGCCGGGTGATATGTACTTTCAGGACGTATATGGCAATTCCAGGGATGGTAAAGAAAGGTACAGCACCATTCCAGACAGTGTAGTCAATGCAAATGATCGTACGTACCTGGGCAAAACCATTCCGGGATTTTACTACGGATTCAACATGGCAGGGAATTACATGGGGATTGACATCAGTGTTTTCTTCCAGGGAGTAGGAGATGTTCAAAAATATAATGGTATCACGGCAGGGCTGGAAGGCATGGGTAGCCTTGCTAACCAGGTGACTTCAGTTCTTGACCGGTGGACGCCCACTAACCCCTCTAACACAGTTCCCAGGGCTGAATATAATCCCCGTTTCAATCCGACAAGGTTTTCTGACAGGTATGTGGAGAATTCCAGTTACTTAAGGTTGAGAAATGTGCAGATAGGTTATACACTTCCGGCAACACTTCTTAACAGAACGGGCTTTATTCAAGGTATAAGGATTTACGGTTCAGGGGTCAATCTTTTTACAATAACAGACTGGAAGGGCCTTGATCCGGAAAATGATGGGGTGCCCATTACACGCCAGTTTCTAGTTGGAATAAACGCGACATTTTAATCGAAAATAATCTATTAGAGATGAAACAATCCATATCGAAATTATTGCTGATCCTTGTCGTCATAACATGTGTTGTTCTGGTAGAGGCGTGTAAGCGTTCGAAGCTTAACCTCCTGCCTCATGGTCCTACAGAACAATCTTACTTTTTATCTGAAGACGATTTTAACAGGGCGACACTTGGTATTTATTCAAAGCTGACCGACTTTTTCTGGTACAATAGTGGTGCAGCAAACTCACCCATTACTGTTTTTATACTACCGGGGGATGACATAACTACAAATCAAAGCAACGAGGAACTTGAAGAGTTTGGAGCGCTCCAGCCCAGCAGCGGTAGGCTGTCTTATTTATATTCGAGGCATTACCAATTGATAAACAGGGCCATCCTAGTATTGCAAAAAATTGAGGCCGAAAAGGGCAACGTCTATAAAACACCTAATTTAAAAAATTACCATAAAGGCGAAGCGCTGTTTTTGCGCGGATACGCTTATTACAACTTATGGAATTTATTTGGAACGTCTCCGTTAGTAACAACCCGTGTTGAAAGCCAGTCGCAATTTACGCCGCCAGGTTCAACGGGCACTCAATTGCTTGACCAGGCCATAAAAGATTTTACGGAAGCCGCGGCATTGTTGCCGAATAACTGGGATACGCCAAACAGGGGAAGGGCTACAGCTCGATCGGCGAACGGTATGTTGGGAAAATCCCTTATTTTCAGGGCATCCGCTACCAAAACAGCAGCCGATTACGGAGCTGCCTTAACCGCGCTCAATAAAATTACCGGTGTAAGCCTGGTTGCCAATTTTAATGATAACTTCTCCTGGGATACGGAAAACAACAGTGAATCTGTATTCGAATTTCAGGCTTCACAGGCGTTTGGCTTCGATAATGTTTGGCTAGATAACGATTTTGATAATGCAGTAGGAGCTTTGTCAATATACTGGGGATTTTACTCCAACAACGGGGCTGGCCAGGGCGGCAGGTCGCGTTACTTTGGTACCACCAAGTTATTGAATAGCTATACTGCTACCGATCCACGCAGAGACAGTACGTTAAACCCAACAGACAGAACAGTAAGAAAATATGTTTCCAGGGATAAATTGTCAGCCTCGGGTGTAGCATCTATAAATAATTATCGAATCCTGCGTTTCGCAGATGTATTGTTATTAAAAGCCGAAGCGTTGTTGCAGTCAGGCGGCTCAACAACAGAAGCAATTGGTTTTATTAACCAGGTGCGGGCAAGAGCCAGGGCCATGGGTGCCGGTGCTGAACCTGCAAATTTTGCCGCTACCGAGACCGATAAAACAACGATCATGCAATGGATCATAGACGAAAGGTTAAGAGAACTGGCAGGGGAAGGACAAAGATGGTTTGACATTAGAAGATGGCACCTGCAAGGAATCATTACGTTAAACAATGCTTTTTTTGGTTCCAATTCCGGAGCAATATCATTCCAGGCGCCTAAACATCTTTACTTCCCGATACCCAGTAGTGAAATTGATGTAAATCCAAATGTAGCGCAGAATACAGGGTATTAACGCCTCTCGATGTTGGCTGTTTAACAAAAGGCTGATCTTACTTCGCGGCTACAGCCAACGCCTTTTGCAGAGGTGGGGTACTAAATCTTCATGAAAGTTTTGGTGAAGTGATTGCGTTTAAGCCAGGTAATATGAAAAAAGCTGTCGTCATTTTTTTATCGCTTGCAATTTACGGTAACGTATATGCGCAGCACGAAACAAAGGACTGGTTCGTATTTGCACCGGTAGCAGATTATGGTAAGTCCAGGATTAATATGAAAGATTGGCTGGATGCTCCTGCAGGCAAACATGGGTTTGTACAAATGAATGCGGATGATCTTACATTCGCAAACGGAAAACCGGTTAAATTCTGGGGTGTAAATATTGCAAGCAACAGGCCTTTTGTAAAACCGGAAGAAGCTTCGAGGTGGGCTGATTTTATTGCTGCTTACGGCATTAACGCAGTACGCTTCCATAAATTTACCTGGGATGCTACGGATGGTGTGCATTCTACGCAGCTCACCGACAACAAATGGAAAAACTTTGATTATTTCTGTTCCCGGTTAAAGGCCAGGGGTATTTACTATACATGGTCCCACATTTACGGACACCGGGTACGGGAAGGTGATAGCAGCCGCCTTCTGGCATATAACGAGGTAGCCAATACACGTTTTCCATGGTCTCATATAAATGGTTCCACCGCTTCTATCGTAAATTTTGCTGAAGACCTTCAGGACTTAAATATAGAATTGACGGTTAACATGCTCAATCACAGAAGCCCTCATACCGGCCTGCGCTATGCTGATGATCCGGCGCTGGCTTGTATCGAATTGCAGAACGAAGATAATATCTTCTGGTCGGCTATGGAAACGACACTAAAACAAACACCATCTTACAGAGCTTTGTTATGCCGCAAATTTTCCCAATGGCTAAAAAAGAAATATGGAAGCCAGGAACTTTTAGAAGCGGCCTGGGTTAAAGGGACGCTGCCAGACGGTGAAAGCCTTTTAAAGGAAAATATCTACCCTCATCCTAATCATGGCTTATTTACGCATGAGTCGGAAAAAGCGTGGAACGCAAAAACACCTTTACCAAAACATATTGCAGACAAAGCACTGTTCCTGTACGAAGAGCAATCTAAGTTCTACTACAGGTTTAAAAAAGCTATCCGGAATACGGGTTACAAGGGCCTCATTATCGGCAGTTGCTGGCAGGCCGGGTCAGGTATAGCTCACCTCTTAAACCTGTATGCGGATTACGGTGCAGGTGTTATTGACAGGCATAATTATTTCGGTGGTGGTACGGGTCATACGATGCAAACAGGAAAGGTAAACAATGAGGCCATGGTAAGTAACCCGGGAAGCGGTTTATTAAGCACCGGTTTCCAGCAGGTTACTGACAGGCCATTTTTTTTATCCGAATGGA
>JBBJOD010000306.1:0-6404 GCA_037721715.1 Chitinophagaceae bacterium
AAATTATTTATAGAAAGCGTGGTTTCATTTTTAATATACACCGAGCCGGTGTGTTTGAAATGGGTATAGCTCATGTATGGAGAGATCTCGCTTTTGACTTTTTCATGGTAATTGTTGTTGCTCTTTTCTAACGTGTCAATGGCCTTGTCTAGCTGCCTCACGCTTAACATCTGGTAATTGTCTTTGAAAACGCTGTCTTCAGTTTTGTTTAACTGGAAAGAGCTGAGGTCAAAAACCTTTTTATACTCTTTAAAGCCCATCCTGATGTAGTCTGTGTTCAGGGTCAGGTGCTGACCCTGTTCTTCGTAGCGCCATCCATCTTTCAAATTAAATTCTAAAAGGTTATCTGCGCTTACTTTCATTTCGCCGCTCCTGGCAACGATGATATTATCCTGTAGTCCGTAGCTTTTTTCATAAATAATAACGTTCCTGATCGTTGTGCCATCCTTTTCTTTTTTTCCCACTTTGATCACAAAGCCTTCCAGCTTATCATAAAACACGCCTTCCTTGATATCAAAGGCCGGTTTAGACATAATGATGTCGTACTTAAGCGTATTCATCTTAAGCGTAGCAACCGGGATGATGTAATTATTAAACATGAAGGCAGCACCACATAAAAAAAGCGTGCTGATAAACAGGGGCCGCATGAACCTGATCAGGGGAATGCCTGCTGATTTAATTGCCACCAGTTCGAAGGTTTCGCCTAAATTGCCAAAGGTCATGATAGAAGAAATCAGGATGGCCAGTGGTAGCGCCAAAGGAACATTGTAAGCAGTTACGAAGCTGGTAAGTTTTGCTACTGTAATCAGGTCAAGGCCTTTTCCAACAAGGTCATCAATGTACAGCCAGAAAAATTGCAGGGTTAAAACAAACAGTGTAATGAAGAACGTAGCTATAAATGGACCTATAAAAGCTTTTAATATAAGTGTATCTAATTTTTTCATTTAAAAATTGACAGGAAGCATCTTATAGTACTATTTTGCCGTAGCACGACAATATGCTAGAATTCTCTTAGCATGGCATTCTTCCATCTTTTGAATTTGAAAATACAAATGGAAACATCAAAAATACACTTTTCACCAGATGAATTGCTGTTGGTTAACAACAAGGACTGGATTTTAACAAAGAACAGGGTTATGGAAAAAATGCTGGTTGCATTAGGTGTTCTTGGAAGCAAAATGCAATTGGAAATTGAAGAAAAACAGGAAAAAATAATAGAAGAATTGGTCAGGTCGGGCCCAAAAATTTCACGCGGTGAAAAATACCTTGGACTTCCATATATTATACTCGATTACCCGAGAATATTTGAGAAAGAAAATATCCTGGCAATCCGAACGCTTTTCTGGTGGGGCAATTTCTGCAGCGTCACTCTTCATGTAAATGGTAAGTATTTGCCGTATACAGCGAAGCATTTAACCAGGCGATTCAAGGAATTTCAACAATACGATTTTTACATTTCCACATCTGGCAATGAATGGAACCATGACCTGAGAACCATGGATTACCACTTGTTATCTGCTGCCACCTGTGAGCAAACAAATGAGGCATTACAAACCAACCAATTTCTTAAGTTGGCAGCGAAAGTTGAGTTGACCCAGTGGAATAATATGGAGAACCGGTTATACAGCGTTTTTCTTAACTTAATAAAGCTGGTAGAAATTTAACTGCCTATGCGATGAAAAAGGTCTTTTAATTGCGAATCCCACAATTGGCTTTGATCCTTAATTTCCTTTTTTTCAGCGAAATCTTTAACTAACAGAATAGTTTGGTTGGTTACTTCAGATTTTTCTATGGTAAATTCAAAAAATTCTTCTTTGGGTGAATGTAGCCAATGAAAACGAATCGACTTTTCATCTATACTTTCCAATACTTCAGCCTTGTCAATATCGCCATCCCAGGAAAAACTGAAAACACTGTCTCTTTCATCTACCTTCTCAGCAAACCACTCCTGTAAGCCTGCGGGTGTACTTAAAAATTCAAATAATATGGAAGGAGAACATCTTACTGGATATTCTAAAGTGAATAGTTGTTTTTTACTCATCTACGGTCAAAAATTCTAAATGTTTTCAATAAGTGCAATAATAGAAAAATATTTTATCCTGCAAAATTTTAATTCTTTATTCTTTGTTAAAGTTTTTTACATAATCATTTAAACAAGACTGTATAATTCTTCTGAATAACAGGTGTTTACGCAAAAATAATTTGGAAAACATGCATACAGTTGTTAAATTGCTATTCTGACCCGTAGAGATTCGTTCGATACCCTTGTGCACGAAAATCCTGTATTCTGCGTTTTATGGTAACCCCCTTTAGTTAACCTAATAAAGTAACCTTTATAACCCCTAAACCTTTTAACTATGAGTATGCGCCAACTCAAGATCACCAAATCCATCACAAATCGTGAATCCCAAAGCCTTGAAAAGTACCTGCAGGAAATCGGAAAAGTAGAATTGATCACTCCTGAAGAAGAAGTAAAACTGGCTATCCGTATCAAACACGGTGACCAGTCTGCTTTAGATAAATTAACCAAGGCAAACTTAAGATTTGTTGTTTCAGTAGCGAAACAATACCAAAATCAGGGACTCTCCTTACCCGATCTTATCAACGAAGGAAACCTCGGCCTCATCAAGGCGGCACAAAGATTTGATGAAACACGTGGCTTTAAATTCATTTCTTATGCAGTTTGGTGGATTCGGCAAAGTATTCTCCAGGCTCTTGCCGAGCAATCACGAATCGTTCGCCTGCCACTTAATAAAGTCGGTTTAACCAACCGCATACAAAAAGCATATTCCCAACTGGAGCAGGAATATGAAAGAGAGCCTTCTCCTGAAGAACTGGCTGAAATCCTCGAGCTTGATTGTGAAGAGATATCCGCTACCCTGGGTATTGCGGCACGGCATGTTAGCATGGATACTCCTTTATCAGACGGTGAAGAAAATACGCTGATGGATGTGCTTGAAAATCCCAATGCGGAACGAACAGAAAGAAATATTGAGCACAATGAATCGCTGAAAACAGAAATAGGCAGGTCACTCACGGCTTTAACTGAAAGGCAGAAGGAAGTTATTTGCTATTTCTTCGGAATTGGTATTGATCATGCCATGAGCCTTGAAGATATAGGCGAGCGTTTTAATTTAACGCGGGAAAGGGTCAGGCAGATCAAAGACAAAGCCATCACTAAATTAAGAACCACTTCGCGTTGCAGGATGTTACGTTGCTACCTTGGTGTGTAAGCGGCGATGAATGGTGAGTAAGGTTACAATAACCTTTTTTATCAATCCCTTCCTGCAAATTTACTTTTTGAATAATGGCCACCAGTGTATTAAATTTGTGGCATCAAAGTGAATATGACAATTGTTGTATTCACTTTGTATTTTTAGGATGTTGGGAGTTATCATTTAAATGAAACTCACCTCGTGGCTCATCACTCACAATTCATAATAAGAAAAACATGTTCGAAAGTTTAAGTGAAAGGTTAGATACCGCCTTCAAGCAGTTGAAAGGTGAGGGAAGGTTGACTGAATTGAATATTGCCGCTACTGTAAAAGAGATTCGCCGTGCCCTGGTGGATGCCGATGTAAATTATAAAATTGCGAAAGAATTTACCGACAGGGTTAAAGACAAGGCTTTGGGTGAAAAAGTGATCAATGCCATTAGTCCAGGCCAGTTAATGGTGAAAGTGGTAAAGGATGAATTGATGGAACTGATGGGCGGAAGTGAAAGCGATTTCAATACCAGGGGAAACCCGGCTGTTATATTAATTGCCGGCCTGCAGGGTTCAGGTAAAACCACATTCAGCGGCAAACTGGCCAATTACCTGAAGACACGCAAAGGCTTGTCTCCGCTATTGGTTGCAGCCGATATTTACCGACCCGCGGCGATTGATCAGTTGAAAGTGCTGGGAGAACAAATTAATGTAGAAGTTTACAGCGAGCCGGAAAATAAGGATGCGGTGTCTATTACTCAAAATGCCATCAGGGAAGCAAAAGCCAAAAACAAAAATGTTGTAATCATAGATACGGCGGGGCGCCTGGCAATAGACGAAGTCATGATGACGGAGGTGTCAAATATTAAAACAGCAACGAGTCCGCAGGAGATTTTGTTTGTAGTAGATTCAATGACGGGACAGGATGCTGTAAACACCGCTAAAACCTTCAATGATCGTTTGGATTTTACCGGAGTGGTGCTGACGAAACTTGACGGTGACACAAGGGGTGGTGCCGCCCTTTCCATTAAGTACACGGTCAACAAGCCTATAAAATTTGTAAGCAGCGGGGAAAAAATGGACACATTGGATGTATTCTATCCCGAGCGTATGGCACAGCGTATACTTGGTATGGGTGATATTACTACGCTGGTTGAAAAGGCCCAGGAGCAGTATGATGAAGAAAAAGCCAGGAAACTGGAGAAAAAGATACGCAAGAACCAGTTTGATTTTGAAGATTTCAAGCAACAACTTGAACAGATCAAGAAAATGGGCAATCTGAAAGACCTGATGGGTATGATTCCTGGTATCGGCAAAGCTGTGAAAGACATTGACATCAGTGACGACTCTTTCAAAGGGATTGAAGCAATGATCAATTCAATGACACCTTTTGAAAGAGCAAACCCTGATGTAATCGATCAACGCCGGCGAGGCCGTATTGCGAAAGGAAGCGGTAAAGAGATCACGGAGGTGAATGCGTTCATGAAACAATTTGAACAAATGAAGGAAATGATGAAGATGATGAACAAAATGCCAATGGGTGGAAAAATGGGGTTTGGTCGACGTTAAACCCTTCTTTTCACCTGGCAATGTATTTTTTAATTTGGAAAATTGCCCTGGATTATTAACTTTGCAGTCTTAATTTTTATTAAGTAACCCTATTATTCACCGCATTTAAATTTCTATTTAAGATGCCAGTTAAAATGAGACTACAGCGTCATGGGTCTAAGAAAAGACCATTCTATTTCGTAGTAGTGGCTGACGCCCGCGCACCGAGAGATGGCAAGTTCATCCAGAAAATCGGTACCTACAATCCACAGACAGTTCCTGCAAGTATCCAGCTCGATCGCCAAAAAGCACTGGAATGGCTTCATAAAGGTGCTCAACCAACAGACACAGTTAGGAGGATACTATCATTTAAAGGAGTTCTTTACCTTAAACACCTTTTACGTGGTGTTAAACTGGGTCTTTTTGACGATGCAACTGCCATGGAAAAATTTACCAAGTGGAGTTCAGAACACGAAGCACAGGTAAAACGCAAGCAGGACGACCATCGCAAAACAAGGTACCCGGGAAGAAGGGACCAGGCACCTGTAAGAAGAGTGGAGAAAAGGCCCGAAGGAAACGGTAGCACAGAAGCATAATATTAAAAATCTACAATAACTATCCCGGTGAATTTTTCATCGGGATTTTTTTTTAAGGGTAACCGGCGATTATGCTCCCGATTTTTAAATCTTAGCAAATAACCTCATGACAAAGTACAACAGCATAGGAAAAATAGCCGCTACGTTTGGGTTGGTAGGCGAAGTGATCCTGGTACATAACCTGGGAAAAAAAACTTCTTTAAAGGGTCTTACGACTATTTTCCTGGAAGAAAGAAAAAATGAGATGATACCTTACTTCATTGAAAGCAGCAAAATCAAAAATGCAAACGAGGTTTACCTAAGGCTCGAAGGAATACAAAACAAAGAAGACGCTAAGAAGATCACCCAGAAAGAAGTGTGGCTCACAGAAGAGGCGTTCACCAGGTATGCGGCTAAATCATCCTCTATTTCACTACTTGGCTACCACCTGGTAGAAGCAGGCAACGACATTGGTGAAATACTCGAAATAATTGAGCAGCCTCACCAGTTACTTTGCAGGATAGACCTTGCAGGTAAGGAAGCGTTGGTGCCTCTTCACGAACAAACCCTTGACCGGATAGACAGGAAAAATAAACAGGTACATGTTATACTACCTGAGGGCTTACTGGATGTTTTCAGGTAATCATTCGGTCAGGAATCTGCCTTTATAAAATCTGCCAGTAATTTCATCCGGTAATAAAGATTGCTCATCATCAGGGAAATGTTATTTTTTAAATCTTTGACCGATCCGTTATTCATCTTTTTAATATTTTTCAGCTCAACTATTTTTTCGTCAATTTTATCGGTCAATTTTTCAGCCGTCCATCCAAGATATTTCTTGTTCCTGTCATTCAAAATGTGGATGGCCTCAATGTCACCATCTTTCAGTTTACTAAATAGGAAGTTAGCTTTCACAGCTTGCTGAATCGCATCGTTGCTCATAAGGTCGATCATGCAGTCGTAACCACATTTATTGATGATCCCATTTTTGAAAACATTCAGGTTGTTTCTCAATTCCATAATTACCTGCTTCTTTTGTACATCGTTTGTCTGCGACTTTTTATATAGGAAATCAA
>JBBJOD010000307.1:0-6394 GCA_037721715.1 Chitinophagaceae bacterium
TTCCTTCAAAAACAGTTTCATCAGCCGTTACCAGGAAGGTTCCTGAAGTTGTTTCGCGGATGAGACGCACATATGTGTACCCGGGGTAACTGATCACTTCCAACACCTTGCCCATTTTATCAACTTCCACCAACACAATTCCATTTTTACCCTGCCAGTTAATACCTGCCAGCAACGTGTTGCCATTTCTAAGGCGTCTTGCGGTGACTGTGCCCGGGAAAGCAGTTAATTCATGTGATTTTTTTCCAGTGGTAATTTCATGTTCTTCGAAGCCGTTCGCTGTTCCAACAAGCACCCGGCTGTTTCCAACTAATTGTAGGTCGCGCCCGGGAGGAACAGGCACAAACCAATTTAACTCAGGGCGGGCAATGTCTATATAACTTAATTGTGACAGTCCTTCGTCTCGCAAAAGAAGCCGACGGGCACTGTTGTGGTTGCTGTGGCCGGCCGCTGATTTCTTACCCAGGCAACTAAAGAAAACGCCAGCCAAGAAAACCGTTACTAAAATCCAGCACAGGTAGCACTTCTTTTGTTTCATTTTTTTGGAGGATATTATTTGTTTGGATAGATCGATAAATAATTAATCAGTTCAAAAAAGGTTTGCATCAGGGATATGACCCTGCTTTTTGCGTGGTATACCAGTAAATGATTAAATAGATCGATATTGGCTACAAACTTTTCAAATGTAAAAATATTATCCAGTGGTAATGTTGAAATATTATTCTACATTGGAAAAATATCTAATTATCATGATAGGCGCTTGACTGGTAGCATCAGTTACACATTTATAATCGGGTTATTTTAGGAATGTTAAAAAGGTTATTTACCTTAATGGTTTGTATGTTTTTACTTAACATAAAAATTGGATTTTACTAACTTTTAAATTTAAACACTATGGCAAAAGCAGCCAGCAAAACAACAAAAAAAGCAACGAAAGCACCAACCAAGGAAGCAGGCAAACCAGCGTCCAAGACACCGGCCAAGGCAGCGTCAAAAACAGCTAAGCCGGCAGCAAAGAAAGCGAGTGGAAAAGCAAATGCAGGATTTATGGCACCCCTGAACGTTAGCCCTGAGTTGGCCAAGGTTGTAGGAAAAGGACCCTATCCAAGAACGGAGATCACAAAAAAGATCTGGGATTACATCAAATCAAAAGATCTCCAGGACAAAAACAACAGGAGGATGATCAACGCCGACGAAACATTAAAAGTTGTGTTCGATGGAAAAGACCAGGTTTCCATGTTTGATCTGGCTAAACTTGTTAATAAGCACGTAAAATAAAATCTCGGGGCGGGTACGAGATGCCTGCTGTTCTATAAATTCACTTCCTTCGTATGATTTAAGTGCTCGGATAGATCACTTAAATCATACAGGGTTGAACCGTTGTGTATGTAACGAAAAATGCCGAAACGGTTAAAATGTCTGTAAGAAAACCTAAGGTGCTACTGAGTGTTTTGCTGCTGTTCCTTCAAAGTGCTTCGCAAGCTCAACAAGTAAAATTTGAAAACCGGATAGAAATAAGTCAATACGGAATTACCTGGACGTTCAGCAAGCCAGCTAAGACCGGGCGTTTTATAACCGGTGACTGGTGGGTGATCGGGCCCGTAAATGTTGTAAAAGTTTCACCGGTGCCCGGGCCAGCACAAAATGAAAAACTGGCTATCAAGATCAACAGGTGGAATGATACCAGCCTGAAATCGGATACCACGATGCGGAATGGTTCTATGATTGTACTCAGGACCGGAAGGTCACAGGGCTACGATAGCAGGAGTGGCTCCTATGACAAAAGCACGGTTGTAAAATTCCCGCTGCTACTTGGTCCGGGAGTATCCCTTATCTCATCGATCAGCAATACTTCGCTGCCTGTTGAAAATTTCTGCAGCAACATCATGTGGAACAATGAAAAGAAATCTCAAACAGTAATGAAGGCGGCGGCGGTTCTAACCTGCCTGGAAAAGGTTCCTTTCCAGGATGCCTTTCGTCCTCCATATGCCGGCACACACAAACCTATCTATCGCGCCAGCGCCATTCAGTGGAATCGCCTGCCATCCCTGAAAACTGCAGGAGATACACCGTCCTGGACCGATTTTGAACGTTATTTTCAACGACCCTGGATAGATCATATTATGAGTTGGGAACAGCAGGAACTGGTGCCTAACGAAAACGGGCCTAATTATGGTCGTGAACATGCGAGGCTGGTTTCAATGGCAAGCCTTATGGTGATGCTTGATGTGCCCAGGCCAAAAAAGGAAAAGCTTACGCTTGAACTTATTCAACGTGGCATAGACCTTTATGGACTGGCGCTTAGTGGAGGACACTGGAATGAAGGAGGCGGGCACTCAAGCGGCCGTAAATGGCCCATATTGTTTGCGAGTATCATGATAAATGATCCCGCCATGGCCGTTTTACCCGAAACAGCGCTGTTTCATGAAGACACCCAGACTTATTACGGGAAGGGATGGTTCGGGCAAACCGCATTATGGCAGATGATCATGCATCATGGTAATAGAACCCCTTATGAAGAAAAGCCACCACAGCAATGGGAGAAATGGGACAGCACTTCCGAAAGCTACCGTATATGCTGCAACGCAGTTGCCTGGACGGGCACCGCACTGGCTGCAAGGTATATGAAGGCAATCAAACTCTGGGGACATGATGCTTATTTTGATTACATCGAACGATGGATGAGGGATGACGATCCCTATAAGATAGCCCGGGGTAATCATGCACGGCCAAAAGCTGAAACAACTACCTTCGATCCATTTGTAACCGCTATGTGGAAGACCCATCGTAACAAAGCCCCTATTCAGGAGAAGTCAGGAAATAACCAGGTATGGACCTGGAAAGGGAATAAAGGTGTCTGGCTTCCGAACTAAGCTCCGCAAGTAATCAAACGTTTACAAGCTACAGCGGCTTTTTCAACCCGAAACTTCAAGCGGAGATAGACAGGAACGACACGGAATAACACCGTGTTTCTTTAGTGCCTCCCTGCCACGGTGGTTAATTCCTCGAGCATAATTTCTTTATAAGCAACCACTGCTTTTCCTCCTCCATGTATTTGAAGACCTATCCGGCCAGATTGCGGGATCGATTTATCCGGTTCTGTATAGTCTACGGTTTGATGACCGTTTAGTGAAATGCGGATCCTTCCGTTCTCGCTGCGGACTTCATAATTGTTCCAGTCACCAGGCTTTAACCATTTCGAAACCTGCACCGAATCAGGCTTCAACAAAGTTTTATTTCTCCTCGATTCATCATACAGGCTGGCCCAATAACCCGGGCCAAGATCGGCCTGGTAGCCTTCCATCTCATAAGGAGGATTGGTTAAACGCCTGCTGTGAAATTGTATACCGGCATTGATGAAACCTGTAGTGCCGATCAACCTAAATTTAAGTCTCAACATGAAATTGCTGTAGGTGCCTGTAGTGACAAGAAAATTATTGTGAGGCACCGTTTCTGTTAGCGATCCGCCAATAATGGCAGCTTCACTGATACGCCAGGTTTTTACCGTGTCTCCTTCCCAACCACTGAATGTTTTACCGTCGAAAAGCACAACAGGCATCTTCGTGTTTTGGGCACTACCTGATAAACTTGTCAGGGCAACTATCATTACAACCGGGAATAAATTAACAGAACGCATTGGAAATAATTTAAATTATACAAACGCATTGAATATTCGAAGCACTCATGAAGCTAACGTTAAGCAGCAACCGAACCAACTCGGCTTCCCTACCTGCCATTATTTTTTTTGACTGTACCATCGGGTCGAATTTCCAACGCCCCGTCATTACCGATCAATGAATTGCCAATTGGCTTCATTGTACCGGTTACCGGTATCTGGAAACCGCTCCAACAAATCTTCAATCGCCAGCCTGTCGTCATTGGTTAGGGTTACCTCCGCTGCCACCGCATTTTCCAACAGGTACTTAATTTTCTTGGTACCTGGTATAGGAATAATATATTCACCCTGGGAAAGCACCCACGCCAGCGCTAATTGAGCGGCCGTACAATCTTTTCTTTCTGCAATCAAAGCGAAGCCATTCGAGAGATTGCTGTTATTTTCCGCGAAGTCTTCCTGGTACCTTGGCAGTGATCTGCGAAAATCATTTCCTGTCAATTCTTCTACCTTGAGCGTGTTGGTAATTAATCCCCTCGCTAATGGGCTAAACGGAACAAACGATATCCCCAGCTCGCGGCACAACGGCAATATTTCAGCTTCAACATCCCTGGTCATTACGGAATATTCGCTTTGTAAAGCACTGATGGGGTGTACGGCATGCGCCAGACGTATTGACGCAGGTGAAGCCTCCGACAGGCCGATGAACCTCACCTTACCTTGCTTTACCAGGTCGGCCATGGCTCCTGCCATATCTTCTACCGGCACCTTCGGGTCGATGCGGTGTGCATAGTACAAGTCGATCACCTCAATATTTAATCGCTTCAAACTTGCTTCAACGGCTGTCTGCAGGTACGCAGGAGAACCATCAACTACTGTAAGTTTTCCATCGCCCTGTAGCTTGAAACCAAACTTAGTAGCAATAAAAATCCTGTTCCGGTTTGGCACCAACACTTTTGAAATCAGTCTTTCGTTTTCACCGTTGCCATAAATATCTGCAGTGTCCCAGAAATTGACGCCTATTTCCAATGCTTTTTCAAGTGTTGCGATCGACGCCTTATCATCCGGTTCGCCGTAGGCGTGGCTCATACCCATGCATCCAAGTCCTATTGCTGAAAGTTGAATATTTGTTGTTCCGAGTTTCCTGAATTTCATACTGTTGATTTTCCTGATTCAGACAAAGTTATCCGTTTTTTATACTCGGGACCGTTACTAAGCGCTCTGTTTCACACCTTAAAATAAAAAATTACAATAATAATTATATCATGTTCAAATGGTCTATTTAAATTAATAATAATCATACCAGGTAATCTTGCATCGGGTTACCGTGTTTTTTTTCAGGCGTAAGCAGCGAAATAATAAACTGCGTTGCCTCTGCATACATTGTGTATACTTCCAGGAACCATTTTGGCCTGGCATATTTGTATCTTGTTTTTAGCATCCAAAAATGAAACAGGATAGTACAGGATGCCCGTCTGTAAACTTTTGTTATATTTAACGACCACATTGTATGCCTCCCGGCATTAACCTTTAAACTAACCGATTGCAAACAAAAAAATCTAACCATTATGAATGAGAAAAATTTACAAACCTTCTATGGAGGAATGCGGCTGTTCGTATTCCTTTCTTGTATGCTAACCAGCATACTGGCTTTTTCACAGGATGTAAGATTAACGGGTACTGTCAGCGCAGGTACGCTCGGTACACCGTTGTCTGGCGTAACTGTTAGTGTAAAAAACAGGCAAACAACCACCACAACCAACGAACAGGGAAATTTCACCATTAATGCACCAAAGGGCGCTACACTTGTTTTTACCTATGTAGGTTACACACTTAATGAAGTGGTAGTAGGCAACAATACCAACCTTGATGTAAAACTACAAAATTCCAACAGCGGTCTCGATGAGGTGGTAGTTGTTGGATATGGTAGCCGGCGCAAAAGAGATATCACGTCCGCCGTATCCACTATCAATATGTCAGATCTTGGCGAACAACCTTCAAGGGGCATCACACAGCTGATACAGGGCAAGGCTCCTGGTGTTGTTGTAAAACAAAAAGATGGAAGGCCGGGTGCGGAGTTTGAAGTGAGGATTCGGGGCATCGCATCCCTGGGGGCCGGAAGTGAACCGCTCTACGTAATTGACGGTTTTGCAATGGGAACCAGTACCGGGGTTAATATAAACCCAAATGACATTGAAAGCATTTCCGTACTAAAAGATGCGGCTGCGACCGCCATTTATGGAGCCCGTGGCTCAAACGGTGTGGTGCTGATTACTACTAGAAATGCGAAGGAAGGACAGTTGAGCTTAAATTTCTCTTTTGATTATGGCATTCAAAACATCCCAAAAGGACGCAGGGTGACCGTTTTGAACGGACCGGAGTTCGCACAATTCAAGAAAGAAGTGTGGATGGATAATGTTCGTTATTTCCAGAACCGGGAACCTCTTGAAAGCGAAGTACCCATCGGCTACCGCTTCCCTGAACAAACCAAATATTCTACCAATTGGTACAACGAAATACTTCATAACAATGCTCCTTATACCGATTATAATCTTTCGCTGACTGCAGGCAAAGGAAATATCAGGTCAGTGCTTTCAATAGGTTACTACAAAGAAGAAGGCGCCATCATTAAAACCAATTATGACCGTTTTTCCCTTCGCGCCAACATAGGTGGACAGATCAATAAATTTATTACAGTGGGTTGGAACACGGCCGCAACCTATTCCCGGCAGAACCTGACCAATACCGATGGGCGAAATGCCATTGTCGGTTCAACACTCA
>JBBJOD010000308.1:0-6392 GCA_037721715.1 Chitinophagaceae bacterium
AATGGAAGGGTACTTTTGCACACATGCTCCTGGAGATTCGAACCCGGGTGTAGCTTACTGTCTTTTGCTATGTCATCACACACGACAACTATTCCGTTCTTGTACTTGATGGCCGTTAATTGCTGCCTGCTGCCTGCAAAAATACTCTTAAGAGGGTACTCCTTTTGTAAAGGCTTCCCGGTTATAACCACGAGCGCAAATTCCGCCATAAGGCCACTATCTTCAGCACTTAGTGGCTGGACAAAAAAGGGCTTCCCGATAAGGCGAGCATTCTTTTTTGCAAACAGCATCCTGGCCGGCTTGTTTATAGTCAGCCATTGAAAATTTATGATTTGTTTGCTTTTATTAGTTATGGTACGCAGGCTGAAGATTGCCTGGGGAACGGCATCCAAGATGCCCACATAGGGATTAGATACGGGATATTTCAAATGTCAACGAGCATTGTATTAAAATGCCCGGGTGTAAGGTATATCAAATACCCCGCTGTGTATAACAAAACCCTGTTATTATTTCCATTACGCTTATGCCAGGCCTGGCTCTTTTAAATGATAGGCTTTTGGATGTACGAATGAGCGGAGGCCGGCATGCGACAGGGCAACACCGATTCCTGAATGTTTACGGCCTGTCCAGGGTAGGGGGGCACTAACCCTGTCACAACAGTTCCAATAACCGGTACCGGAATTAATTTGCTGCAGTATGGTTTGCGCTCTTTGCTTATCAGTACAGTAAACAGCTGCTGTAAGGCCGTATTCAGTGTCTTGCATCAGGCTAATTGCTTCTTCATCATTCATCACTTTCATAATACCTATTACCGGGCCAAACGATTCATCTTTCATCAGGCTCATGCTATGGTCTACATTGATCAGAACGGTAGGTTCAAAGAAATATCCTTTCCCCTTGATCCGGTGTCCTCCAGTTAAAACAGCAGCTCCCTTCTTTGTAGCATCTTCTACCTGCCATTGTAAAAAATCTGCCTGGTTTTTTCTGGCTAACGGTCCCAGGTAAACGCCTTCTTCCATAGGTGATCCTACCTTCCAGGATTGCACTTCCCTCGTTAGTTCCTGAACAAAATCGTCATAGATGCTTTCATGAACATACATTCTTTCAACCGCGCAACAACTCTGGCCGTTGTTATAGAAAGCACCATCGGCCGTAGCTGCCGCCACTGCTTTAAGATCCAGTATATCTTCAGCCACATACAGTGGGTCTTTACCACCCATTTCACAATGACACGGCACCATTTTAGAAGCAATTTTTTTGTATATGTTCTTACCGGTTTTGTAAGAACCTGTAAAAAAGTAACCATTAAAAGGAAGTTCTGAAAGCAGCTCACCTACATCTCCTCCGCCAATCGCTACCTGAAATACATCTTCCGGAATGCCTGACCTTTTAAGCAATCTATTAATTTCAATACCTGAAAGTGTAGCATATTCAGATGGCTTGTACAGCACTGCATTACCGGCAATCAACGCAGGCACGAAAACATTTACCCCTACCAGGTAGGGATAATTCCAGGCTGAAATATTGCAAATTACTCCAAGCGGGTCATAACTTATTCTTTCTTCCAGGCCGTTAGTTTGAGTCATTATCTCGTCAGACAAATACCTGCCTGCGTTGTCTGTGATCCATTGAATCCTTGATCTGGCCCCGTTTATTTCACTCCGGGACTGCTGCAAAGGTTTACCTACTTCTGCAGAGAGAATAGCAGCAAGTGATTCAATTTCCTGTTCTAATAAAACAGAAAATTTTTTTAGTACAACAATGCGGTTGTCAAGGTGCACCTGGGTCCATGTAAGCTGGCCAGCTTTCAATAATTGAAACTTTTCTGATAAATTTTCTGCTGTATCTGTTTCAACGACCTGTATGATCTCTTCGGTGGCGGGATTGATGATCTGCATAATTTAATTCATGTTTTCATTGATGTTCCTGGCTACCCTGGCAGCACCCCTGTTGCTAAAGCGCTTCCTGGTACAATTGTTTAAAGATTTCCCTGCTCACCGGCCTGGGGTTGTTAGGATGTGCGAAATCGGCGTATGCAAGATCGGCGAGTACATCAATATGTTCTTCGTTTACACCAATCTGTTTTAATGAATTTGGAATATTTATTTCCGAGTTGAGGCTGACCAGGTATTCAACAACTGCTTCACCATGGTGTTCTTTTAAATCAAGTGCCTGGGCAATTCGTTTGAATTTTTTTTCTGAACCAGGGATGTTAAAGCGCATGCCGTAAGGAAGATTCACTGCATTCGCCAAGCCGTGGTGCGTATCGAGCAGGGAAGACAACGGGTGGGCCAATGAGTGCACCACACCCAGTCCTTTTTGAAAAGCTACTGCACCCATAATCGATGCCATGAGCATATTGCTTCTTGATGGCAAGTCAGGGTTATTAACCGCCTTTAAAAGAGAGCCGGCTATCAGCGCAAGTCCCTCCAGCGCAATGCCTTCGCAGAGCGGATGTGGCATCTTGGCCAGGTTAGCTTCCATGTTATGTGTAAGGGCGTCCATACCGGTAGCTGCTGTTATAAAAGCGGGCAAATCCATTGTCAACAATGGATCGGCAAAAACAATTTTTGCAAGTAACCTGGGTGAAAAAAGTATTTTTTTCTGGTGCGTTTCGTCGTCTGCAATAATAGAACTTCTCCCCACTTCACTTCCCGTGCCGGCAGTGGTAGGAATGGTGATAAAGTGTGGAATGTCATTCACTATATGAATGTCGCCGCCGATCAGGTCATCGTAGGTAAAGAGGTCTTCGCGGTGGTTTACCCGCAGTGCAATGGCTCTTGCCACGTCGATAGCAGCCCCGCCACCAATTCCGATAATGCAGTCTCGCTTACCAGCATCGAACGCATCACCACCTTTGTATACGTCTGACTTAACAGGGTTTTTATGGATATCGCAAAAGATTTCAACAGAAATGTTTTTATGCCGGACAGAATTGATTAAGTCTTTAAAGAAGGAAAGTTGTGCAATATTGGGGTCGGTTACCACCAAAGGGCGCAGGCAATTGTTTTTTACCAGGTAGTCGCCCACTTCCCTGCTTGATCCCGCTCCGAATCGAATAATGGTTGGAAAATTGTATTGATAGATCATGGGGTGGATGGTTTGGTGAATGTTGTAAGTTACGAGTGATGGGTGAGGCTTATGGGAATTGATGTTGCTAAAAGTGGTGAATCTATTGAGGGATTGATTTTCCCGATACCCGATAGCTAAATAATCTCAAAATACCTTTTCATCTCCCAGTCAGTTACTGCCTTCAGGTGTTGCCTCCATTCCCACTCACGTGTTTGAACGAAATGATTTACAAACGCCTCACCGAAAAGCTCTTTCGCTACCGTTGATTTTTTCATGATAACTGTTGCTTCGTTCAAATCCCGGGGTAAAACACCGTTTGAAAAATCCCGGTAGCCATTGCCAATGGTAGCAGGCTGGTCTAGCGTCAACTTATTTTTAATGCCATACCATCCTGCTGCCAGTGCCGCCGCCATGGCAAGGTAAGGATTGGCATCTGCACCAACTACCCGTGTCTCCAGCCTGCACGACTTGCTGCCGGCAGGTAGTGCACGAAGTGCGACTGTCCGGTTATCTACTCCCCAGGTAAGTGTCGTGGGTGCCCATGTACCTTCCACCAGGCGCTTATAACTGTTAAGGGTAGGCGCAAACATGGGAAGTACCAAGGGAAGGCAAAACAACTGCCCGGCAATATAACTTTTCATCAACTCACTTATTCCAGTCTTCTGCTCTGCATCGTAGAAAATATTTTCCGAAGACTTTGTGTCCCGCAAACTTTGATGCAGGTGTCCACCGCAGCCCGGAAGATTCTCATTCACTTTAGCCATGAAACTGGCCATGTAACCATGTTTATAAGCAATCTCTTTAACAGCCGACTTGAACAACACCGCTCTGTCGGCTGCTTCAAGCGTAGTGGAATAGGTGATGGCCGCCTCATAAACACCTGGTCCTGTTTCTGTATGCAATCCTTCAATCGGCACGTTAAATCGCCTGAGCATATCAAAGATATCAGCCATATAGTCATTCTTCAAAGTGCTCCGCAGGATGGAATAGCCAAACATCCCCGGACTAAGTGGCGTAAGTTGCCTGAATTGCTTATCATGAAAAGTCTGAGGGGTTTCGATGAAGTTGTACCATTCAAACTCCTGTGAAAATAAGGGTTCAATGCCCTCGCTTTCTACTTCATCGATGACTTTTTTTAATAACTGCCTTGGACAAACGCAATTTCCTTCCGGGTCTATACCTATGTCGCCTAAAAGAAAAGGAAGGTCGCCCTCCCAGGGTATTTTCCGGAATGTAGAGAGATCTAATGTTGCAGGTGCGTCGGGGTACCCGGTATGCCAACCGGTGTAATCTACCTTATCATAAGCAGCGTCGCCAGCATCCCAACCGAAGAGCACATTACAGAAACCCATTCCATTTTCAGCTACCGTGAAAAATTTTTCAACTGAAATGTACTTGCCCCTTAAAATGCCGTCTATGTCAGTGAATGCAATTTTTACTTTGCCGGAGGGATGGCCTTTTATATATTCCATTATTTCAAGTGGTGCCATGGCGAACGTATATAAGGAAAATTAAGGAAAACATCGCGAACTTGGATTAAAAGCTGTCAGTTATCAGGTATCGGGTACACAAGCGGCCCTATGCTGACGTCTGCAAGCGATACCACTATTTCCAGGATGGAATTGAAGAATGATTGTTGTAAACACGTGGCTCCTCCGGAGCCGTAGCACTCAAATGCATATCGTCGAAATGCGTTGATTAAATCAGCAATGATTATGCGGTAACTTAAGCTCACTGTTGAAAGGGTACCAATACCCTGTCTGATGTGCTAACAACATTGAATAGCTGACAGGGCTCCGCCAAGAGCCGCCAGGTTGTAAACGCCTGGTATTGCTTCAACAACAAAGTCTTAACGATTCGCAAAGAAAATTCACATTCGAAACAACCTGAACAATACAAAACTACCTATAAGCAACGCCAAGTAGAACAAAGCTAGCCGGGCGTTATAATATGTCATTGCTACAAGAGAAACACCGGCTATCAATAAGGCTACGATCGGGAATAAAGGGTAAGCGGGCACTCTAAAAGGCCTCGTTAAATGAGGTTCTTTTTTCCTGAGTACAATAAGTGATACCATAGAGCAAATATAGAGTGTCAATGCGCCAAAGACAGAAATAGTAATAATCTCTGCTGTTTTGCCTGTTAACAAAGCAAGGATACCGATAACCATATTCACAACAAGTGCATTGGCAGGTGTTTTCGACCGTGAGTAAATCCTGCCAATGAACGCAGGAGCAAACCCAACCCGTCCGAATTCGTAGCTTGATCTGCCTGCTGCGAGTATGATTCCATGGAACGATGCAATGAGACCCAATAATCCAACGGTGATGAGCAGATGATACAACACGTTGTTGTTGCCGACTACATAAGCCAGTGCCAGCGGAAGTGGGGAGTCGGAGGTGGTTCCATCTGGTGTATAAACAATGGCTTCCCAGCCTGCTACTCCAACAGAAGAAATAAATGTTAGCAGGCAAAGGATAATTAGCGTCGCAATGGCCGATCCAAACCCGATAAGGATGGTTCTTTGTGGATTGACTGCCTCTTCGGCTACATTGGCAACTCCTTCTATGCCCAAGAAAAACCAGATGGCAAATGGTAGGGCGGCAAGTACCCCGGTTAAACCCTGCGGCAGTGCGTTGTGATGTAAGTTGCTTAGCTGAAAATGAGGCAGAGTGAGCCCGCTAAAAAGCAACAGTTCGCCCACAGCCAATACTGTAATCAATAACTCAAAAGTAGCCGCTGCTTTAACGCCATAAATGTTCAATGCAGTAAACAGGATATAAGCTGAGATGGCTATGGCAATGACTGGAATATGTGGAAAGAACAAATTAAAATAGGCACCGATGGCGAATGCAATAGCTGGTGGTGCGAATATGAATTCTATATTTTGTGCCATGCCGGTAATAAAACCAAGGTCTTTTCCCAATGCCCGGTTGGCATAGTCGAAAGCGCCCCCAGCCTTTGGAATGGCTGTTGCCAGCTCTGCATATCCAAAAGTGAAAGTGATGTACATGATAATAACAAAGAAAGTGGCGATCGCCAGGCCAAGTGAGCCGCCTTTTTCCAGGCCTAGGTTCCACCCGAAATACATGCCGGAGATCACATAGCCGACTCCAAGCCCCCAGAGCATCACAGGAGAAAGTGTTCGTTTTAGTTCTAACTGGGAAGAATGTTCAGTTGACAATAGATGCTTATGTTTATTAACGATCCATCAAGAAAATGAATGACCAGGTTGTTTAATTCAGGCTGCCCTTACTACCAATGATACACCTTTAAGATTTCATCAAAAAATTTTTTGTAACCTACTACTTTATTAGTCA
>JBBJOD010000309.1:0-6369 GCA_037721715.1 Chitinophagaceae bacterium
TGGCGGCGGGGGAGATAGGCTATCGTCTCTTCGGAATTGTACTATGGAGTGCTGCGATTACTTCGGTGGTGGGTTCTGCCTATACTTCAGTGTCTTTCCTTCGCAGCCTGCATCCCTCGATAGAAAAAAATCAACAGACGGTAACCATTGCTTTTATCGTTGTTTCCACCGTCATCTTTGGCCTGGTCGGGCGGCCAGTGAAGCTACTTGTTTTGGTAGGTGCGCTCAACGGGCTCATTCTCCCGGTTTCACTGGCCATTATTTTACTGGCAGCGTACAAATTCCGGCTCGTCGGCACTTATAAACACCCGTTGTGGCTAAGCATCACCGGATGGCTGGTTGTCATAATGATGAGTGTTATGGGTTTTCATACCATCGTCAGCGACCTTGGGAGGTTGTGGTGACGGTTATGCGTTAGGAATCTTATTTTCGAACACCAAATCCATCTGTAATAATTGTAATAATCTTAACTTTCGCTTTCCAATCTTTTCATGAGTCGCCTTACGGCGAAACTCCATTTTAACAAGTGATGACCCCTCTTTAAAAAGTTCTGCTTTCTTTTTTGTGTATTGCCATAGAGGAGTGTTCAGCTTTTGCAGCAAATGATTTATTAGTGTCTATTATGAAACAGTTATTACAAGGTAAAAAAGTTAATTTACTAAGGGATTAAGGTTTAATTAATTGGACAATTCATCGATCAGTAGCTTCAACTTCCTTAAGTGTTTACCGTAAGCGTAATTAAACATCCATCTTGCCCCATAATAACATAAAGGAACTAAAATTAAAAGCGTAACACCAAGGACAAGCAACATTTTTGGGTGATATAAAAATGCTTCAACCGGTTTGCCGGAACCTGCAACACCGCCTAGTATAAAACCACCGGTTGCGCCTATAGGATAAACAAATAAACCAAATTTTTCCTGAATATGCCACCACCGTTGAAAGCCTGCGTAGTTTTTTTGCAACTCATTTTTTAAAGAGCTGGTTGAAGATATGTGTACGTTGATGTTTTTATAAAGTTTCCAACTGTCAACCCCGACCCAAACATTGAACAGAATTGAAATAACTAAGGCAATGTATACCTGCCAAATATGAACCATGAAAAACAGCGCCACATAAAAAGCAGTAATGAGAGCAGCACATATGATACCGATCAAAAGATTCTTCTTTAATTTTTTTAATGGCAATTTGGAATGAAGCTTATTAAAATCTTTCTGCTGAAACATTTTATTCAAAACATCATCATTTCCACCACTCTGTTGCCATATATTTTCGATGTCCATCATATATCTTTTAATAGCGTGGCTAATTGTTGTTTTATCCTGTGAAGTTTCACTCCTACCAGGTTTGCTTTAATACCTAAAATCTCACCTACTTCTTTATTATTGTACCCATCTAAATGAAGCGAAATAATTGCTCTCCCTGTTTCAGGCAGTGTGCGGATTGCTTTGTATAATCTGCCAACTTCATCATTGCCGGAAGTCGTAAAATAGGTGTCTTCAAACTTTGCTGGATCTGTATATTCAATCTTATTGGTTTTCCGTTGGATGGTGAAGATTGTATTTAAGCAAAGCCGGTATAACCATGTGCTGAACTTGGCATCACCTCTAAAAACGGAATAGGTTTTCCATGCCTGTAGTACTATTTCCTGGTACAAGTCTTTCTTGTCTTCTTCCGTATTCGAATAAAGATGCACCAGTTTGTAAATGATGTTCTGGTGCTCTTTAAGCTGTGATAAAAATTCTTTTTCGCACACTAATTTTTTAGATTTATTGGCGTTAACGTATAACCTTTTTTTCTTAATTGGTTTACTAAGCCGCTTTCTCCCACTAAATGTAAAGCTCCGACAGCCACAAATAAAGGTTGCTCTTTCATTAGTTTGGGTAGTTGTTGCATCCAATGATTATTACGGTCTTCTAACAATGGTTTCATTTCTTCAGACTTGTAAGTTTCAGCATACATTAATTTTTGTAAAGCATTCAAGTCATTCCTGACATAGGCATCATTCATAACAGCAATTGCAGATTTCAAACCATTTTTGTGTTTAAAAGTTTCGTCTAATATTTCTACCTGGCGTGCCAATGTTAATGGTTTGAACATGGCATTGATTTGTATCTCTATCGTTTCCAGGCCCAGTATTCTTTTTCCATCTTTTTTTCCTAAATCCTGAAAGTAAGTATCTAACTGTACTTCCCCTTGTTTGTTGGCAAAATATTTTTGATGTGTAATTGCAAGTGCAGCAGTCATAACCGTGAGAGGATTTAATTGGTCTAACTTGATTAAATCTAACCCGGCTTCATCCTTAAACCAACCGGAAGCTTTAGCGTACAAGGTGTCAGGTAAAAGTTTTTGCAAAGTTGTACCTTTTAAAACAGCAGCTTCCATCATAGGACGTTGAATAGTGCTATCAATCACTAATTCTCCTACAACTGCTTTGCTGGATGCGTAAGCCTTTTTTACAGCCTGCATGGTATCTACAAAACCGTTGGAAAGAAAGTGGTATGTACCAAACAGGTAAGAAGGTTTCTTTAAATGGTTGCCCGTCACTTTCCAAAGTATAGCATTTACTGAATGGCTTTTTTGGGCAAGTAATGATGCTGATGCTACGAGGCATAACAATGACCATAGAAAGTTCTGTTTCATTTTTATCAATTTAATATTGAATAACTGATTTAGTGAAATAGGAGGAAAGCAAAACCCCCAACAGTAAGGGCAAGGTGGGTATACAGCCACACTCTTTGGTAAAGAGGTCTGTCGTTCAATTTAACAGAAGTGTCGAACTGATCAAAGACCATAGCAATACCAAAGTTAGATATTGCCCATTCGTACTCACCCATGAATAGCTGGTAAACAACAAGTATCAGGTAGATGAAATAAGCCAACCGGTAGCTTGCAGGTTGTGATTTTGTATCCGCAGTTATTTGTTTCATAATAGTGCTTTACTATAAGTGGCACTACTATTTGATTTATTACAGGATTTAAAAATATTTTAAAACAATAATTTTTGAGCGTACCATCAGCAGGGTGGGCGGACTGTTCGTTGGCATTTTTAGCTCTTTAACAGGTTAGCTATTTGTCTGAAGATGTGCGCGTGCATGCAAACGTACTGAACAAAGCGGGAGAGATCAGATGCCCGGGTGGCATTTCTACTTAATCTTGCTCCACAACTCGTAGATCGGGTCACCCTTGGAACTTTTACCCGTATGATGCCATTCACCATTTTCGATTTTGTCATCAAAGCTGAGCGACATACCAACCCGGCTGCTATCCCTGGGAAAAAATTCTATATTTTCTGTGTACTTACCATCTTTGAAAGTGTAGGTACCACCGCCTGTACCAAAAAATTCTTTAGTCTCCGGATTTATGGCAAACCATTGAAACCTTGTCCCGGAAAGGATTTTTAAAGTTTTGCGAGCTCCCGGCGTCATTGCCGTTTTTTTACCGTCCTGCATCCTGCCCGTGATTCTCCAGGTGCCAGCCAGCGGGGAAGCTCCATTATCGATGTTTGTTAGAACCACCGGATTGTTATTGATTTCTAGGTTCATACTCTTTCCATCAATAGAAAAAGGGTAAGTATTTGAAGTGCCTATCGAGGCCGGTTCCTGGTCGTTGAATTCTACCCTGGTAATTATTTTTTTGTCTTTCACCTGGAACGTGCCGCCAGATGACGCCATGTAATTTTTTTCACTTTTGTTATAGACGGAGTACGTATAATAGCCGTCAGCAAAAATGACCATATGATCAGTATTTCCTTCATTGAAGACCCAGGAACCTTTTATCATGTTTTGATCCTGGCCAAAAGCAATACCTTGATTGAAGCCAGTAAGCAGAAAGAACAGTGACAGGATGAAACAGTTTATTTTCGTAATGCATTTCATATGCTGGCGTTTATATTTTAATTAAAATTGAATTTAAAACTATGAAGAAATTTTGGAATCACAGACTGTCTGGATATGCCAGGTAAATCACAAAGCACGGTGGCTTACAATTCCGTCTTTGCAGCTTATGAATAGGCACTTACAATTATGCAAGTAATTTTTCGATTTCTGTAGCCAGGTGCAGCGCCCATTTCTTGTAAACAACTGCTGAAGGATGTAAATGATCGTCAGCCAGCATGGCTGGATCTAAAAGACTATCACTCTTATCTTCAACAGCATAATAATTGACCTTGTACTGATGCGCCATGTTTTTCTTCAAATCATTGAAGTCATTTATTTCTTTCCTTATTTTTAATCGGTCTTTGCCTTCAGCAAATGGAGTACGCCCCCAGTCCGGAATTGAAAATACAAAAACAGAATCCGGTTTATTGGCCGCGAAGCTGATGGCCTGCTTTATCAACATCTCCAGGCTGGTTGAATATTTCTGCAGGTCTTTTCCCTGGTATTGATCATTAACACCTATTAGCAGGGACACAAAGTGATAGGTAGGTTGAAAGATGGTATGTTTTATACCGTTCCGCAGCTCTTCAGTTGTCCAGCCGTTTTTCGCGATGATTTCGGGTGCATTGAAAGGGTAGCCCGCCTTGCGTAACAACTGAATAGTTTGGTAGGGAAAACTATCGTACAGTGCAAGATTTTCACCGATTGTATAAGAATCGCCAAGAGCAAGAAGCGTGAAGGGCTTAAGAGTCATGGACCTGCTGTTTATTGACACGATCAAAACGACAAAGAAAACAAATAATGAAAGCAATACAAGTTTTGATACCATTCAAATAGGTAAAATGTTGGTTAAATGATTTCCAGCAATTGCAGCAATACTGAATGCCGGTTAATAGAGGAGCTACATCTCTTCCACCCATTTGTCCCTGTCATCAGGCGAAAATTTCCAGGGTGCAAAATTGTTTTCTACGTTGCCAAACATGCCATTCCATTCCTGGGGGGCATTGCTTTCTTCCATTATCAGTGACCGACGCAATTCCAGGATAATTTCTAATGGGCTGATGCTCACCGGGCATTCCTCTACACAGGCATTGCAGGTGGTACAGGCACGAAGTTCTTCCACACTTATAAAATCATGCAGCAGGCTTTTACCATCATCCACACATGAACCGTTTGCCTGAATATTTTTACCCACTACTTCTAACCGGTCTCTTGTGTCCATTACAATTTTGCGCGGAGAAAGCGCTTTACCAGTTAGTGTTGCCGGGCAGGCAGCGCTACAGCGCCCGCATTCCGTGCACGAATAGGCATCAAGGAGGTTGCGCCAGCTAAGGTCAAACACGTCTCGTGCCCCGAATTTGCCAGGCGTTACTGTTTCTGCCGGTGCAAGTTCCGGCTGCATGGCATAAAGCACTTCCTTTTGTATTTCAGGCATGTTCTTCATGTGACCTTTCGATGGTAGCCGGGTATAATAGGCGTTAGGGAAAGCCAGTAAAATATGGAGATGCTTAGAGTAGGGGAGATAGTTAAGAAATGCAAATATTCCAAGAATATGTAACCACCAGTAAATACGTTCAAAAGTCACCAGTGAAGTATTGCTAAAGCCAGCGAAAAGCGGGTGCAGCAGCGAAGAGAAGAAAAAATTACCTGTGGCATGATCACCGTAATGTCCGTAATTCCTTCCCTGTAACAGAGTGTCGGAAGCATTCATGCAAAGAAACAATGTCATTAGAACGATCTCTATGATAAGTATGTAATTGGCATCGCTGCGTGGCCATCCATCAAGATCGCCACCGATAAAACGCTTCAATTTCATAACATTCCGCCTGAACAAAAACACGATACACACCAGCAAAACCCCTATTGCCAGCAATTCAAAACTGTTTATCAGGAATGTGTAAATGCCCCCCAGCACCGGTGCAAAAAGGCGGTGTGTTCCAAGTAATCCATCCAGCACGATCTCCAGTACTTCAATATTGATGATGATAAATCCGGCATATATAACAAAGTGCATGAGGGCAACCAGTGGCTTTCTAAACATCTTTTTCTGGCCAAAAGCCAGTAGCAGAACGTTTTTCCATCTTAGAGAAGGCTGATCATTAAAATTTTCATCTTTCCCTAAAAATATATTCCTCCTTATCTCCTTTATCTTTTTAGTAAACAACCAAATAGCCACCCCTGCCGCTATAAGAAACAAAACCTGCTGAAAGATAGCCATGCTGTTTTATTAAGTCAGCTAAATTAAGTGTTTTCGATTTCAATCGTTGTTTTGTTGTAGTTTTCAAATGTAAAAACAGGCTATGCCCGAAAACAGGAATTACATTTTGAGTGCCGCCACAGCTACGCAGAAATTGCAGCGAATGGCATACGAAATCGTTGAACAAAATATGGAAGAATCTCCGGAACTGATCCTGGCCGGCATCCAGGAGAATGGGGTGGTATTGGCCCATATACTTGCCGGTTACCTTAAAAAAATTTATACCGGCCACAT
>JBBJOD010000310.1:0-6292 GCA_037721715.1 Chitinophagaceae bacterium
ATAGGCGAACTTCCGGTATCTACTGTATTGTTGATAGACAGTACAGGCAGGTTTCCAAAAATAGGATCTCCAGTAAAATCAGCGATGGCATTTTGGTAAACCTGTATCGTAAAAATGCTGCTGTCGGCACAGATTGAATTACTGCTGACTATCATTTTTACATTATAAACACCTGCCCTGGTATAGCTGTGCGTGATATCCCTGGTTGTTGATTGTGTACCATCTCCCAACGTCCAATTATATTGCATTCCACCAAGGGCATTGGTACTGGTATTGTTAAAAAGAAACTGGTTGCCCACCAGGCATTGCGCAGCGTTAGTCGGTGGAATGTATCCTGCAACGGGAATAGAAGAAATATTTATCAGCTGCGGTTTGGTGGTTATTATACATCCCGCTTTATTGGAGAGCAAGGCGTGATAGGTACCACTCACTGTTACGCGGTAGTCAGCCTGCCGCGCACCGGCAATGGCCAGGTTGTCTTTAAACCATTGAATACTGTCGGTTTGCTGAACCCTTAATACAGCACTGTCTCCACTTCCCGAACAGTAATTGGCTTTACCTGACAGTGATATTGTGCTGTTTATTATACTGGATTTTACTACCACTGTATCGGTAGTAATGCAACCGCCACCATCGTGATTGGTTGTTACCATATACGTGGTGGTAGTGTCAGGGCTGGCGTATGGATTGCTGATTCCCGGGTTTGAAAGACCGGCAGATGGGCTCCAATTGTATACCAATCCTGGTTTCGGAATGGCACCAATTGGCACTGGATTGTTATTGCACGACAGGGTATCTGCTCCGGCCTTTGCCACCACTTTTAATGTATCTATTAATTGAGCTGATAAGGTTTGCGGACAGCCGTAGCCGTTATAGGGCACTAATTTCACGGCAACAATGGTTCCTGAAACAGGAGGCGGAGCTAACCTGAGAACTTGCTGATTGCCAAGCACCCTTGTCAGGTTGCTATTGTACCAGGTATAACCCTGGTAACCATATGGTGCTATCACATTGATAGCTGTATCACCAGGGCAGTAAGTAGCGCCCACAAAAGTGCCGCTGCATTCAGAGTTAACATCTATGTACGCGTAACCGAAATGCCTTCTGAAAGTGCAATCAGCTGTTTTGAACATGAGTTTGATTGTTTTTCCTGCATTGCCATCCAGGTTGATAGAAACTGCCGACCAGTCCTTAAACCAAACCGGAGTATTGGTACCCGGGTTAGGCGATACCTGGAAACCGGGAAGGGTAGAACCGTATGGATGAAAAGCAAAGGATGCACAACTGATAATGGTGTTATCAGTTACATTCGTGATCTCTATCTGCATCCTGGGTTGTTCATATTCCTGGTGATTAGGGTCCTGGAAAACCACGGCATAATTGTAAATAAGGGTATAGGTATTCTCATTGACAGGAATGGTAAATTCATACGAGATACCTTCTGCTTCCCCGCCCCCGGCATTATTTCCTAGTTTAATTGAATGGCCGCTGCCGTTAGGGCAATTAACCGGGAAGCCTCCGTAGGGGTCCACGCCATCCCCAGGGTAAGCAGAAAACATGGTATGATGGTCGAAACTGGGTCCACCAGATGAACTGAGGTTTATTACATTTTGGCCACCTACCGCTGCTGTAGATCCTGTATAGCAGGTCCAGCCACTAAAGGCACCGTTTTCGAAATCGATATTGGCAGGGCAGGTTTGCGCCGTTACTGTAGAGCAGGCCATGCTTACAAACAGAAAAGTTAGAAATTGCAAGACGATCCGGTAAATCAAGATGCTGTTTTTAGGTAGTTATCCGGGCCTGTGGGGTATCGTATTAAAATTAGGGTTTATTCACCTATTTAGACTGTAAGCTTTTGGCTTTCAGCTCTCAGCCTTCAGCTATCGGTCGGCATTTAGTTCACTTCACTAAGCGTGCTGCTAACGGAAACCTTAGCCTTGATCGATTCACTACTTTAAACAGGCAGCTCGTACGAAAGTTATTATTAGGTCTTTCCTTTTTGAAGGCTTATGTAAGGTAAAAGATTCTGCTATTTTTTTTGGTAATACCGTCCATTGGCTGAGCACTGCCTGGTTAGTGATCCAGTGCTGTTCTCATCTTTATCATATTCCGCCATCGGAACAATCTTAATACGTAATTACATCCTGACTAGTTGCCCGCTGCTGGCTGATTTATAAATTGCTTCCACAATGCGGATGTCACGCAAACCTTCTTCTCCCGGCACAAGCATTGGTTTACCGTCCATGATCGATCGTGCATCATCATCCATCTGTTTTGCCTGTTGCCAGGGTACCTGGTAGGAATGATTGATTGCACCCAGAGGGCTGCTTCCCTGTAGGCCGTTGTAACCGGAGTAAGGTGCCATTTTTATTTCCCCTTTCTGGCAGCTAATATTCATAAAATTGACGTTTTCGCCAAAACTGGTTTTGATATTCGCCAGTACGCCACCCGGGAATTCAAGCGTGGCAACAGCCGTTTCATCGAGGCCATTTTTATAGACATCAGGCCTTGTGGTGGAAGTTTTAGCCGACACAATGGCAACGGGCTCCATGCCAGTTCCAAGGCGGGCTCCCTGGATGGCATATACGCCCATATCATACATAACTCCACCTCCCAATTCCTTTTTTTGTTTCCAGTGATCTGTTCGGTTGTCACGGTAACCTGCCGCACAGTCAACCTGTTTCACTGATCCAAGTAGTTTTTGTTTTACTATCCGGCGATATTCCTGTGTATTCGGTTCGTGATGCAGCCTGTAACCAATGGCCAGTGATCTCTTGTTTTTACGGCATGCATCAATCATTGCCTGGCACTGTTTCACAGTTACTGCCATGGGTTTTTCGCACCATACCTGCTTGCCGGCATTTGCTGCCTTTATTACATATTCCTCATGCATAGATGGTGGCAGCACCACATAGATCACATCAATATCCGGGTTATTAGCTACCTGGTCGAAATTTTGGTAGTTATAAATATTTTTTTCCGGGATATTATATTTTTTCTTCCAGGTTTCAGCTTTGGAAGGCGTTCCGGTAACAATACCGGCGAGGTAGCAGTTTTTTGTTTGTTGTAAAGCAGGTGCCAGCAGGTCTGTGCTGTAATAACCTAAACCTACCAAAGCTACACCCAGACGAGTTTTCTTTTGTTGCGTGGCAGAGATCAGCGCATTGGGAGAAAAAATAAGAGCGCCGCTGCTGAAGGCAATCGACTTGACAAATTGCCTGCGGGAATTGTTATTCATTTTACGGATTTGTACAGGTTATTATAAATGGAGAAGGTTCCTTTTTTCACAAATATTAATAGCAAAAACCATAACTGTTTGCAAACTAAAGTTAAGGAATCATAGTACTAATTGCTACTTTTCTTCAAATAAACCGGCCATTCAAACCGGTTAAACCAGCAGCACCGCCACAGGCGCAGGAAATGGGACAACCACTTAAATTATTTGTTGAAAAGAATTAATTTGGTAACATTCCAAGCTGTTGAAAAAATTACCACTAAAATGTCCATCACTTTATTCATTACTATTCTTACCGCTATCCTGTTGGTCATCAATATTATGCTGACTCTTAGACCCGTTAGAAAAACAAATGATGATGCTATCAGCCAGATCAGGTATTCTGTAACTACATTGGTACAAAATTTAAAGGATACCGAAGCTAACCTACAAAAGGAATTCTCGGCGAGTCGCCTGGAAAATGCCCAAAATAACAAGGACCTGCGGACAGAAACAACCAACCTGGTTGCTGCATTTGGAAAGACAATATCCGACGGCATCGGAACTTTTTCAGACTTGCAGAGTAAGCAACTAGCTCTATTCTCGAACCAGCTTGCTTTACTTACAAAAACTACTGAAGAAGAGTTGATGATCTTCCAAAAGGCGTTTGAAAATAATGCAAGAGAGAGTAGAATTGAATTGAAAGTTAACCTGGAAGATTACAAATCCGGGCTGCATCTTGCGCTCAGGCAATTTAGCGACAGGCAGCGGGAAAATTTTGATGACCTGATTAAAAATGAAGGCATGCATCACGTGTCTAACAATGAAAAGCTGGCAATGATGAGTACAACCATCGAAAAATCGATCAGGTTGCTGCAGGAGGATAATGCTGCCAAACTTGAAAAAATGCGGGAAACGGTAGATGAGAAGCTGCAGAAGACACTTGAATCAAGGCTGGGGGAATCATTCAGGCTGGTAAGTGAAAGGCTGGAGGCAGTGCATAAAGGATTGGGTGATATGCAGCAACTCGCCTCTGGTGTTGGTGATTTAAAACGAGTGCTTACGAATGTAAAAAACAGGGGTGTGCTGGGTGAATACCAACTGGAAAATATTCTGGAGCAGTTACTTACTCCTGATCAATACGATAAAAATGTGAAAACAAAACCTTCTTCCAGTGGCATGGTGGAATTTGCGGTTAAATTACCAGGAAAAGAAGATAAGGAAAGAACACTTTGGCTTCCTATCGATTCAAAATTTCCCAAAGAGGATTTTGAATTATTGATAAATGCGTACGATACAGGTTCTGCTGACGAGATTGACGAATGCAGGAAGGTATTTATAAAAGGTATAAAAAAATGTGCAGCAGACATATGCGGAAAATACATTGATCCACCTCATACCACAGATTTTGCGATCTTGTTTCTGCCTTTTGAGAGCTTGTATGCCGAGGTGCTGCGTACACCGGGTTTATTCGAAAGCATACAAAGAGAATGTAAAATTATTATCACCGGGCCAACTACCCTATCTGCCATATTAAGCAGCTTGCAAATGGGATTCAGAACGCTGGCCATTGAAAAAAGATCCAGCGAAGTATGGCACCTGCTTGCGGCAGTGAAGACTGATTTTGGTTCATTTGGTGATATCTTGAAACGCACGCATAAAAAATTGCAGGAAGCAAGCAATGTCATCGAGCAGGCAGGTGTAAGATCCAGGGCCATTGAAAGAAAACTAAAAGATGTTCAGCAAATGCCCCAGCAGGAAGCAACAGTTATGTTGGATAATATCGTTGAATTAATTGCTGATGAAGACGAAGATGTAATTCAATGATTCGAAAAAAAGGATCGAAATTTGAAATTGATCATTTATAGGTTAAATAAGACGGTCATTTTAAAAGAATTGAAATTTTCGGGAAAGATGAATTTCGTTATTTTGTCCGTTACAGGTTTCGGGCACAGCCTTCAATCAACATAAATAATGACGAATTTTTCATAACCGTATCCGTATTTATTCTGCTGGCAATTTTACTGGTTGGCATTTATTATAATTAATATCATTACTGTCCGACTAAATTACCTGGAATATTGAAGGTCAACGTTTTACCCACCCCTACCCCTCCCAGGAGGGGATGAGCTAAGACTAGCCTCCAGTAAGGATTTGGAAAGAATTCATTAATTTATTCCGGACAATTATGAATTAATATAGCTAATACGCGCGTATGTATCATTCGCGATTTATTCTAATCATTGCCCCAAAATCCAGTCCCCTCAAAAAGGCTGTAACGGTTTGGGATATGCGCTTGATACGGGTGGGCTCTGTTTTGGCGCTTTCAACCCATTTGATAAAATAGTTTTGGTGCGCCCTGGGAAGTTTGTTGAAATAGGCTAGCGCAGACGGTTCATCGGCCAGGCAGTCAATCATCCAGCCAGGAATGGGCACCGGTTCCAAATCCGCCTGCAGTCGCACTTCAAGCGTACCGCCCCTGCGCTTGTGAATGTTTTTACGCAGGGTAGCATTCAGAGGCATCATAAATCTACCGCCACCTATCGGCAGAAGGTTAATACCCTTGAAACGATATTCATCGAGCTGGCCCATCACCCTGAATGTCTTTTTATTACCAGGAAACACTTGCTGCGCAATATCTGCCGGGATTTCAATGTAGGTCCAACCCGTTTTATCTCCCTGTTCGGCATACTGCAGTATGGTACTTATAAATTCAACCATTTTACCGCTTTATTACAAATGCACTTAAATCAGGTAAATCAGTATTTATCATTGTTGATCTCAACCCAATAGCCGTCTGGATCCTGGAAATAAATTTGTTTTACACCATCTACCCTGGTTGTTGGAGTTTTTCCGGTACCTGCCCAATTGGTATAAGGGATCTTCAGTTTTTCGAGCCTTTCTATCATAGCTTCTATCGAGGGCACGCTAAAACACAGGTGGCTGTTTTTGTCATGTGCAGTAACTGCTTTTGCACCCTGGATCAAATGGAGATGGCTATGTTCCCCAACCTTAAACCAGGTATGCTTGCCATCGTGAAAGGGTTCAGGTATTGTATCAATCTGTACAACATCCCGG